>CAZCIH010000025.1:0-9020 GCA_964498855.1 uncultured Candidatus Saccharibacteria bacterium
CTCGTCGGGCTCATAACCCGAAGGTCGCAGGTTCAAATCCTGCCCCCGCTACCAGAGGCCTGCGATGCCTAGCATCGTGGGCCTCTGGTATTTCGTTGATAATATTCTAATTATGCTATATTGAATAATATGTTTTCTTGGCTGCGTAGCTCAGTTGGTTAGAGCGCGGGACTCATAAGCCCGAGGTCGAAGGTTCGATCCCTTCCGCAGCCACCATACACCTGGCAGTCATGTCAGGCTTTTTATTTACCACTTTTGTCACGGGCCAAGTTGAAAAAAATATTCGATTAAATCTTTGTCAGATTTCTCAAAATTAGGCTAAAATAAATTGTAATGATTACCAAATTACAAGACCATCTACAGAAGAGTAATTTATTGAAACCCAAGTCTAGTTTGATTGTGGCCGTCTCTGGTGGGGTAGATTCGGTAGCATTGCTGGACTTATTGGCACGACTGCAGCCAATCTGGCAATGGCAATTAGCTGTGGCACATCTAAATCATAAGACTAGACCGGAATCTGATCAGGATGCTGAGCTAGTGGCGAGCTTAGCGAATAAGTACAATTTACCTTTTTACCTTGGCCAGCTGGACGGTAAGAGTCGGAGTGAGGCAACTCTGCGTAAAAAGCGTTATCAGTTTCTAGGTGAAGTGGCAGATGGTGTGAGGGCAGATTTTATTGTCACGGCACACCATAGTGATGATCGATTAGAAACCTCAATATTCAACACCATTAGAGGTGCTGATCGAGAGGGGATGACGGCAATGAAGCCTCTGCGTGATCAATTAGCCAGGCCTTTACTGCCTTTTTCAAAGGGTCAGCTTATCACTTACGCCCATATCAATGAATTACCATTTAATTCTGATAGTAGCAACAATGACGTTGGCTATAGTCGCAACTTCGTTCGCCATGAGCTTTTACCGCACGCAACATTGCTGATGCCAAACTTCAGGGAGGAGTATGGTGGTCGTCTGGATCGGCTTGAAGCGCTAAACCAGCGTATCAATACTCAACTGGAGCAAGTTTTTGAGCTCGTGAAGATAAGTGAATCATCAAGCCGTATTGTATTGCGACGAACGTCAATATTAAAACTACCGCATACAGTAGCGATAAACTTTCTAGCTTTTGTCAGTCGTCGATTGCAAGCCGGTATTGGTTTGACGAGTGGTAATTTGAATGAAGCTTTGAAATTTCTTTTCACCGCAAGGACTGGTTCGTCTTCTTCTGTCTTGCCAGGCTTGCAACTGGAGCGTCGCTATGATACCTTTATAATCACGTTTGCTAGTACACCTAACCAGGTTCGCTCAGAGCCTTCGAGCCAGTTGCTCAGTGCTGGTAAAATGGCTAGAGTTTCTGATTTGGTTTTACGATTAAATGAGAGCTTAATCGACACCGATGCAGAATATATTTTTATCGCGCCCCAAAGCGTTTATGTCCGTTCATGGCAAGATGGTGATAGGGTGTATCCGATTGGCATGAATGGCTCGAAAAAGCTCCAAGACATATTTGTTGATAAAAAAGTTGCTCGTAGTCTGCGATCTCGATGGCCGGTCGTGGTATCAGCTGAAAATGAGGTCATCTGGTTGCCTGGCTTAGTACGTGACAGACGCTTCGTTAGGGAAAATCCAAATGGCAATTATCAGCTAATTTGTGAGGTAGTATGAAGAAGATCCCCAGAAATTTTTGGTATCTATTGATTGGTCTGTTGGTATTGGCTGCTGTCTTAACTTTCGCAAGCACGAATAATACGAAGCCGGCTAATGTGTCTCTGAGTAAGGTGATCGAGCAATCGAAAGCAGGCGAAATCGAAACCATTGAGGTTAATGGTGATAAGCTCACTATCACCTTAAAAGATGGTAGTAAAGAGCAGGCTTATAAAGAGCAAACCGCGAATCTAACTGACTATGGCATTGATTACAGCAAGGTTGGAGTTGACCCAAAAAATCCCGAAGGAGAGGGTGGGCGTTGGTTTGATTTAGTTTTAGCTTTTGCGCCAATTGTTATCATTATCGCCTTCTTCTACTTTATGATGCGCCAAGCACAAGGCTCGAATAATCAAGCTCTAAGCTTTGGCAAAAGCCGAGCTAGAGTATTTGGCCTGGAAAAAGGTAAGGTAAAATTCAAAAACGTGGCTGGGGTGGCTGAAGCCAAGCAAGAACTCCAAGAAATTGTTGAATTTCTCAAATATCCTAGTAAATTCGAGGCTCTGGGGGCGAAAATCCCAAAGGGTGTTCTGCTATTTGGTAGTCCTGGTACTGGCAAGACTTTGATGGCTAGAGCAGTGGCAGGTGAGGCTGATGTGCCATTTTTCAGTATTTCCGGCTCTGAGTTTGTGGAGATGTTCGTCGGTGTTGGTGCATCGCGCGTCCGCGACCTATTTAGCAAGGCCAAGAAAAATGCACCTTGCATTATCTTTATTGATGAGATTGACGCGGTTGGTCGTCAGCGTGGCACCGGCTTAGGTGGTGGCCACGATGAACGCGAACAAACTTTGAACCAGATTTTAGTAGAGATGGATGGATTTGAGCAGGGTACAAACGTGATCGTTATGGCCGCGACTAACCGCCCTGATGTTTTAGATCCAGCTCTACTTAGACCAGGACGCTTTGACCGTCGTGTCACGCTCGATTTACCAGACATTAAGGCTCGTCAAGAAATCCTCGAGGTGCATACTGCCAAAAAACCAATGGCAGATAAGATCGATCTTAATCAAATTGCTCGAAAAACGCCTGGGGTTTCCGGAGCTGATCTCGAAAATATCGCTAATGAAGCCGCCATTTTAGCAGCTCGAGAGAACAAAAAGAAAATTAGTCAAAGCGATCTCAATGAGGCAGTTGAAAAAGTTGCATTAGGTCCTGAGCGCAAGAGCCGTGTAATGAATGAAAAGGAAAAGAAAATAACTGCTTACCACGAAGCGGGACATGCCCTGCTATCACATTTATTGCCACATTGTCATCCGGTTCACAAAGTAACCATAGTGAGTCGGGGTATGGCAGGTGGGGTGACTTGGAGTTTACCGACCGAAGATCGCTCTTATCATTCTGAGGCTGAGTTTAAAGATGAGATAGCCATGAGCCTTGGCGGACGAATTGCTGAGAAGCTGGTCTTTGGCGATGTTACGACTGGTGCCTCCTCCGATCTAAAGCATGCAAATCAAATTGCTAGAGCGATGGTTATGGAATATGGCATGGGAGATGATCTTCCTAATCAAGTTTTTGGTAGCAGTGAGTCATCACTATTTTTAGGCCGTAGTGTCATGGAAGGTAGGCAATACTCTGAGGAAGTTGCTGCTAAAATTGATGAGCAGGTGGCTCATTTTATTGAAGAGGGAGCACGACTGGCTGAAAAAACTATCACCTCGCACCGTCACAAACTTGATTTGATAGCTGATGAGCTAATCAAAAAAGAAACCATTGAAGGTAAGGATTTCGAAGCTCTGTTTGAAGATATCGATAAAGAGCGCGACCAGGCCAAGTAGCTTTATTCGACTTTTCCACTCTTAAAGAGTCAAAATTCGATATCTTTAGTGAGGCTAAAAGCCACGGCAGAGGCCAGATTAATTGGTATAATAGAAGTAGAAGTGAAAGATATCCTAAAGAAAATAAATAAAACCCGGACTCTCGGTGTTGCTGCCTTTCTAATATCGCTGTCATACTTTTTGAGTCGATTATTGGGCCTAGTTCGCGATCGACTTTTGGCTAGTAATTTTGGGATTGGCGGTCAGACTGATGCCTACACGGCAGCTTTTCGGATTCCTGACCTACTTTTTACAATTTTAGTATCTGGTGCTTTTGCAGTTGCCTTTATACCTGTTTTTGTTGGCTTTTTAGAGCGTGATAAAGAAGAAGAAGGCTGGCTTGTAGCTAGCAAAATGCTAAATTTAATTGGGCTTGCCACACTAGGCTTCGGTGTAATCGCATTTATTTTCGCTGGTCCTCTGGTCAAGATGATTGCACCAGGCTTTGATCAGGCCAGGCATGATCTAACCGTACATCTGACAAGAATCATGATGATCACTCCATTTCTGTTTGGTATCTCTAGTGTTTTTGGAGCAGTTCAGCAGTCATTTAATCGCTTCGTACTCTTTGCTCTATCGAGCGTTTTTTATAATTTAGGGATAATTTTTGGTATTTTGGTTTTAGCCAAATTTATACCTATTCCCATTTATGGAGTAGCTTGGGGAGTTGTCGCTGGTACGGCGGTTCAGGCTATTGTGCAATGGTTTGGTGTTTTTGGATTAGGCTTTAAATTTAGCTGGAATTTTCAATTTCGTGACAAATCAGTTATTCGAATAATCAAGCTGATGATTCCTCGATCCCTCGATCTGGCGATTGATCAATTGAATTGGATAATCGAGACGGCGATTGGCTCAAGCCTCGTGACCGGTAGTTTGACATCATATTATTACGCCAATAACCTCAAAAATGTACCATTAGGCATTTTTGGTGGGGCGATCGCAACGGCAGCCTTTCCTTCATTGATCCGCGCGGCTGGCTCAAAGGACAAATCCAAATTGCCATCAGCGATTGTAAAAAATAGTCGCCTGATACTATTTTTAGTTGTCCCAGCTGCAGCTATTGCTATTATTATGCGTGGCTATATTGTGCGCTTACTTTTTGGTTTTGGTGATCAGGCTACATCTGATGCACTAGGTTGGCTAGCCGGTTCAATTATTGCCCAGAGTCTATTTTTTTTGATAGCTAGAGTTTTCTATGCCCTGGAGGATACAGTCACACCACTACTAACTAGCCTGTCATCTATTGTGGTAAATGTATTATTCAGCTTATATCTATCCCAAAAGTACGGAGTCTCTGGTCTGGCGATGGCGCTTTCGATTGCTGGAGTCTATGAGCTGGTTTTATTACTTATCTTGCTACGACGCAAAATCGGTAGCTATGGGTTGAAGTCAATTTCAACAATGGCAGTAAAAACAGTCTTAGCTAGTTTGGCGATGGCTGTAGTGATGTATTGGTTAATTAGTCGTTACTTACCACTATATCGAACTGATGTTGGTTTTGCTTCTCTGGCGCCTAAATTTACACTAATTTGTTTGGCTGGACTAAGTATTTACTATATTTGCGGTCAGTTGCTTCGTATCGGTGAGACTAAGGTAGCTGCTAATATTATAGTTCGGCAGACTAAGAAAATATTGCGAATAGGATAGACTATGGATAAGATCCGAAACTTCTGTATTATTGCCCATATTGATCATGGTAAATCAACTTTAGCTGATAGGATGCTCGAAATTACCGGTACAGTTGAGCATCGTGCCATGCAAGCTCAGCTTCTCGATTCAATGGAGTTGGAGCGTGAGAAGGGGATCACGATAAAACTTCAGCCGGTCAGAATGGCTTGGCGGGGTCATCAACTAAATTTAATCGATACACCGGGGCACGTTGATTTTAGCTATGAGGTCTCTCGTAGTCTGGCTGCTTGTGAGGGGGCAGTTTTGGTGGTGGATGCTGCACAAGGGATTCAGGCTCAGACTCTAGCTAATGTTTATTTGGCAATTGAGGCAGGGCTAACGATTATACCGGTCCTAAATAAGATAGATTTGCCGGCGGCACAGCCGGATAAGGTGGCACATGAGATTGCCAACCTCCTTGGCTGTTCGACAGACGAGGTGTTGCGTGTCTCAGCCAAAGACGGCACTAATGTTGAAGCTGTGCTTGATCAAATTATCAGTCAAGTAGCAGCTCCAGCAGGCAAGGTGAATCAGCCGACGCGGGCATTAATTTTTGATTCAATATATGATGAGTATAGAGGTGTTATTTTGTATGTTCGATTGGTCGATGGCTCGATCAAAGCATCGGCAAATATTCATCTTTGTAGTAGTAACAAAGATGCGCTGGCGGTCGAGCTTGGCCACTTTAGTCCCAGCAAGGTGGCCGATGATAGGCTCGAGTGTGGTCAAATTGGCTATATCGTGACTAATCTAAAGTCCATCACCGATGCTCGGGTTGGTGACACCATTACTCTAAAAAGTGATCCGACTACACGGCCACTGTCCGGCTATAAAAAGGTTAAGCCTTATGTTTATGCTGGCTTTTTTCCAACCAGCGGTGAAGATTATCCGAATTTGCGTGATGCGCTTGAGCGACTCAAGCTTAATGATGCAGCTCTCGAGTACACACCTGAAAGTTCGCTTGTGCTTGGCTTTGGTTTTCGAGTTGGCTTTTTGGGTCTTCTGCACCTAGATATTATTAAAGAACGCCTGGAGCGAGAATATAAACTAAGTCTAGTGGTGACAAATCCAAGCGTTGATTATGAGGTGACGACTACGGCTGGTGAGGAATTAATGTTAAAAAATGCATCGGATATGCCTGATCCGGTGAAGGTGCGTGAACTGCGCGAGCCTTGGATAAAAGGTGAGATTATCGTGCCGTCAAACTATCTCGGCTCAATTATCCAGCTGGTTAACGGCATCCGGGGTCAGCAAAATAATCTAAGCTATATCGATAAAGATCTAGCTCTAGTTGGCTTTGAGGCTCCGCTGGCCAATGTTTTGACTGATTTTTATGACTCTCTTAAGAGTTTGACGGCTGGATACGGTAGCTTCAATTATGACTTTGATAATTACAGGCCAGGTGATTTGGTTCGGCTTGATATTCTAGTCGGAGGCGAGATGGTTGATAGCTTAAGCCTGATTGTACACCGATCCGAAGCTTTGAGATTAGGCCGTAGTATTATCGAGAAGCTGAAAGATGTTATTCCCCGGCAGTTGTTTGAGGTTAGCTTGCAGGCAGCAATCGGTGCCAAGGTGATAGCTCGGGAAGATATTCGGGCGATGGGAAAAAATGTCACCGCCAAGCTGTATGGCGGTGATGTTAGTCGAAAAAATAAGCTATTAGACAAGCAAAAGAAGGGTAAGGCTCGGATGAAAAAGATTGGCAAGGTCGAAATTCCACCCGAGGCCTTTATGGTTTTAGTAAAAAAGGATTAGAATAGTAATATGTCAAATAAACAAGGCCGACATTATAGCGAAGCTGCGCTCGATCACGATAGTCATCAGTCTACTAAAGGACAGAAGGCAATCATCTGGTTATTGGTGGTACTACTGGTGTTGGGTGTGGGTAGCAGTGTGTGGTGGTGGCGTGATCAGCAGGCCAAGTCTGTTCAGCGCCAGATGCAACAGCAGATCAACAGCCTACAACAACAGCTCAACCAACATTAGCTTGAGCTTTTTGTTATAATAATGGCCAGGATAAAACTGTGCCACCACCAGACAATCAACAACATCAAGTCGAGTCAACACCGGTCAATACGCCAGCACCGGTGAGCAATGTAATGGCAAAGCCTCGCACCGAGCGAGCCAAAAAGCCCCTGCTGTTGATTTTATTAATTCTCGTTATTGCTGTGGTGGTATTGATTGGCTGGGCTTTAGGCTGGAAAATACCCCAAATTATTACGTTGCCAAAAGCTAGTAGTTAATTATGTTATAATCTTGTTATGCTTGATGACAAGGAAGAAAAAGCAGCCATTGAAGATAATCCGTTACTTACGGATGATAAGACAGGTAGCTCACAAGTGATGGCCAAGCCACGGACTGGTCGTGGCAAGAAGGTTGGTATTACTATTCTGGTTATTATTTTGATCGCTGCCACCGCTGGTGGAGTTTACTACTGGCAACAGCAACAAATGAAGAAACAAAAGGCCGAGCTAGAGTCACAGATAGAAAGTCTTAAAAAACAAGTCTCTGATGCCGAGCAAAGGGTGGCTGATGCTGCGAAAGCAAAGACCAGCAATAATTCGGAGAGTGCCACTTTACAAGAGAAAGAGTTTAGCATTGTTTTACCCGCCGGATGGCAAAAAACAGATAAGCCACATACCCCTCATAGCGCTAATTACAGATATGAAAATAAGTCCACTAATGATTTCTTTGATGTAATTATGGATTTACAGGGTGATGCAGGCGGAGATATGTATTGGGATTATACCCTTGGTTCGGATAAAAAGAGTATTGTTGTCTCAAAACAAGGTGTTCAATGCACAGCTGGTGTTTGTCAAAAAGGAGATGGACAGTTGGTAGTCTTGATATCTTCCGATCCACAGGGGCTTGAGATTGCGGGGCACAATTATTTGTTTGCCGCTGGCAACACTAAAAGTGAAACGGCTGATACAGCTATCTATAAGAAAATCGTTGAGTCTATAAAAATCAACTAAAGAATAAAGTCTTAAATTAGCACTCTTGACAGGCGAGTGCTAATTTAATTATAATGAGTATATTAGCACTCAGGGCTATTTAGTGCTAATATAGAGCTAACTTTACAACTACTTTGAGGAAAGGTTGTGACAGCAAGACAAGCACGCATTTTGGCAGAAATAATTAGTCAATACGCCATAGCAGCTGAGCCCGTCGGCTCTCTGGCTTTGGCTGAGAAATTTAATCTATCTCCAGCAACCCTCCGGGCCGAAATGGCCGAGCTGGAGAGGCTTGATTATATCTATCAGCCACATATTTCTGCCGGACGCGTGCCAACCGATAAAGGCTATCGATACTATGTTAATCATGTTGGTAGTCAACAGCCACAAGCTCGCACCGTTCAGACGCTTGAAAAACGAGTCAGCTCACTCAAGGACAGGACTGATTCGGCCATAAAAATGGCCACCGAAACCCTGTCTGATCTGACTGGCAACACAGCTTTTGCTACTTTGTCTGATAATGTTTATTTCTTCGGTCTGCATCAGCTTTTTAGCCAACCCGAATTTGTCGATCAATTGCGCGCTGCTCAAGCTGCTAGATTTCTAGACGAGATGAGCGACTGGCTATTTGGGCGCGAGGTGGCTGAGGAGCTAGGAGTATTTATTGGCCATGAAAACCCATTCCTTCGCTCCAGTGGTATGACGATGGTAGTGAGTCGCTTTGAGTCACCTTATTCGGATAATAGTTATATCGGTATTGTTGGCCCGACTCGACAAGATTACGGCAAGGTAACTGGACTGGTACGTTTGACTGGTGAAAAACTAGAGGAGATTCTAGCATGAACGAGAAAAAACCAAGAGCTAAGAAAAAGCCGAATAT
>CAZCIH010000026.1:0-8982 GCA_964498855.1 uncultured Candidatus Saccharibacteria bacterium
TCAACTGGAGAAATTCATGCAGTTCATGCAAGGTGCCGGACTTGATCAGGTGCCATTTGGAGCTTTGGGTTTGGTTGAGAATGGTGATATTGGTTTGGTGCGCGAGATTGCCGGTGAGATAGCTTTAGCCCTTAATATCACCGGTGAAGAGCTGGAAGTCGGTACGCTAAGTGTTCTAAAGAGTGATCAGCTTGAAATTGAGCTAGGTGAGGCATTGATGGGTCGAGTGGTTGATCCTTTGATGCGACCACTCGATGGTAAGGGCATGATTCCAACGGCAGATAAGCGACTAGTCTTTAATCCCGCGCCTAGTTTCACCGAGCGTGGTATTTTAAATACTCAGCTTGAGACTGGAGTTACTTTGGTCGATACTTTATTTCCAGTCGTTTGTGGTCAGCGAATCGCCGTATTAGGTGATAGTAAGTCAGGTAAAACGACTTTTTTAACTCAAGTAGTGATAAATCAGGCCAAAGCTGGTAAGACGATTGTGTATGTCATGATCGGAAAGCGTCAGTCGGACATCGATCAGCTCCTGACACGTTTATCAACTAGCCGTGCTCTAGATCGAGTGATAGTGGTGGTGGCGGATATCTTTGATTCGCTCACAATGGCCTACTTGGCTCCATATGCTGGTTGTGCAGTGGCTGAATACTTTTGGGATCATGATGAGGATGTAGTAATTGTTTATGACGATTTGAGCAATCACGCCAAGGCATATCGGGAAATGTCATTGTTGTTGCGGGTTAACCCCGGCCGTGAATCATATCCAGGTGATATGTTCTATACCCATTCTTCTCTATTGGAACGGGCAGGTAAGCTGGCCAAAAGTGGCAAAACGCTAACTGCCCTGCCGGTAGCTATCACGCCTAATGATGATATTACCGGCTATCTTTCGACAAGCCTGATATCAATGACTGACGGACAGATTATCTTTGATTTAGAAACAATGCATAAAAATATCAGACCGGCTGTTAATGTTGGCTTATCGGTTTCAAGAGTCGGTGGTCGCGCCCAAAGCTTACCTCATAAGCAACTTTCAACCCGGATTTCCAAGAAATTGTCCGACTACCGAAGGGCCAGTGAATTTGCTCACTTTGGCTCCGAGCTTGCCCTAGAAGCCCAGCGAGACTTGGCGACTGGTCAACGAATTTATGAAGTATTTAGTCAATCACCAGATGAATTATTCTCTCTAAAAGAGCAGCAAATCATGCTTCACAGTGTGATTTTGGGTGAGGCCATGCAACAGTTTAGTGTCTCCTGGATCAAAAGTGTTATTCATGATGTTGCCAAGTCGATTGATGATGAGAGTAAATATGTCGAAGTAGCGAGACAATTAATCCAATCTAATCCGATGGTAAAACAGCCATGAGTATGTCACAAGATTTACTAAAACAACTCGATGAAATTGCCACTATCGAATCACTAACCGAGGTATTCGAAAGCATAGCCAGTCTTAGGATTCGTCAGATCAAAGATAGGGTTGTCTCATCTAAGACATTTTTTACTGAACTGTGGCAAATATATGCTCAACTTCGGGTCGATCCAAAGGACAGGCTCAAATCTCACATTCCTAGCGGTCGCAAAAAAAATAAAAATGCCATCATAATTATTACATCAGCTGGAGGTCTGTCTGGTGAAATAGATAAAAAAATAATTGATAGAGTTTTAGCCGAATATGATCGGCAGAGCGATGAATTGATTGTCATCGGAACTCGTGGTGTGGTTTTGCTGGCTGAGCACAAAGTCAAACCAGTTAAAGTTTTTGACCTGCCAGATATAACAAAGTCAATTGATGCCTCACCAATTATTAGATTGATTGAGCAATACCAGCGGACAATTGTCTATTACCAAACATTTGTTTCTCTGGCTGTTCAGGATGTTGGTAAGATTGAGCTACTGTTGGCTGCCAAGCAACTAGGCGATGAGCAGTCTGATGTAGCACATAAGAATGAACTGGTCTATACCAGTGATTATCTATTCGAGCCAAGTTTGGAGGCAGTTATTATGTATTTAGAATCAATGATGCTAGGTGTGGCTTTGACTCAAGTGATCTTGGAGTCGCGTTTAGCTCAGTTTGCTAGCCGATTTACTGCTATGACGGTGGCAAATACCAAGGCACATGAAATGTATCGAGATTACAATCTGAAGTATCATAGTGCAAAACGGGCCGAAAGGGATGAGGCTTCTCACGAATTGATCTATAACCGGAGTCGATTATGAATAATAGTACGATAGGTAAAGTTAGTGCTATTTCTGGTCTAATTATTGAAGTTTCATTGGCTGGGAATATTAAACCACGCACGCATGAGCTCTTATGCTTACGAGAATTACCTGAAGCGCGCCTTCTACTTAATTCATATAAGTCAGAAAATCTGGCAGTTTGTATTAATCTTACAGGAGTGACTGAGATAAAAAAAGGTAACCAGGTTACTTCTAGTGGGCAGACCTTGCAAGTGCCAGTTGGTAAGGTTGTACTTGGTCGAGTCTTTAATGCTCTGGGTGAGGTTATAGATTCAGGTCAACCCCTGGCTAGTCCGACGATGGTGGAAGTGACAAAGTCAGGCGGTGGTAAAAGGCAGTTTATTGCTCCTGGAACAGAGATTATGGAGACTGGTATTAAGGTTATTGATTTCTTCACCCCATTTGTTAAGGGCCGTAAGATCGGTATTATCGGTGGGGCTGGTGTTGGTAAGACAGTCCTTACAACGGAGTTGATGCATAATATCTCACAGAGTAATTCTGCCCTATCGTTTTTTGTTGGCATCGGTGAGCGAATTCGCGAGGGCAACGAGCTCTATGAAACGCTAAAAAAACGTGAGCTTATCAACAACACCATTATGTATTTAGGGCAGATGAATGAAAATGCTAGTATGCGCTCAATTGTTGGCATGTCAGCTTCAGCTGCTGCTCAATATTTTAGAGATCATGAGAAGCGTGATGTGCTCTTTTTTGTCGATAATATTTATCGTTATATCCAGGCAAATAATGAGCTTTCGACAATGATGGGTGATATTCCGAGTGAGGGAGGTTATCAGCCGACCCTCTTCTCTGACCTTAGGCGCTTCGAAGAAAGTCTATACAGTAATCAGCATGGTTCAATCACCAGCGTCCAGTCTATATATATACCAGCTGATGATTTGTCTGACCCAGCTGTTATTGAGATTCAGCAACAGCTCGATAGTGTGATTGTCTTGTCGCGAAAAGTTTTTGAGGCCGGAATTCACCCGGCAGTTGACTTGATTAAAACTAGCTCGAGTTTGCTAACTCCAGAGATTGTTGGTGATCGACATTATCTATTGGCTACACGAGTCCAGGCCATTATGCAAAAATATGATAGCTTACAAGGAATTATTTCAATCATTGGTGAGGGTGAGCTTTCTGTTGCCGATCGCGCTGATTATCAGAAAGCAAAAAAAATCATCGAGTTCTTCAGCCAGTCGCTATTTGTGACCGAGGATTTAAGTGGCTCGGCGGGTGTTTTTGTGCCTCGCGAAGATACCTTGGCTGGTGTTGAAGAAATTTTAACGGCTTAAGATGATGAGAGATTAATGGCCAATCAAAAACCACCAAAGCTAAAAGTTAGGATCATTTCTCCTTTTGAGATTTTTTTTGATGGTCAGGCCAATTCTGTATCAGCCACAAATAAGACCGGCCCTTTTGATATTTTGGCTAATCATACGAATTTTATGGCTTTGCTTACCCCGGGGGTAGTTAGGCTCCAGACCGATGTTGGACCACGCGAATTTAAGATTAGTCGTGGGATTATCAAAGTAGCAAACAATCAGGTGATTTTGTTTGCCAATGTCTAGCAATTTTTTTTTCGTAGCAATATGGAAAAAAAGCTTATTTTGAGCTTGTAACAGATAAGCATAACCTTTAAAATATAAAGTAGGTCGTGGTATGCCTATATTCAGGTTAAGAGTGAGATTTATTGGAGTTAGAGAATAACACGACATCACAATCTTTATTGCAGGCCAACGAATCACTGAATGCACCAGTTGAGCCGGCTGGTAGCTCGGGCGCTCTATCGTCAGGAGCCGGTTTTGGTTTAACCAATTTTAATACGCCCAAAACCACCCCTTCAAATGAGAAGCCACCCAAAAAGCCATTTTTATCACGTCGCGTGATGGTGATTATCATTCTGATCTTGTTAGCATTACTAGCTCTGTCGGCAATTATCTTTGGCCTCTGGCGCCTTAATTGGTTGCGTGGGCAAGCTTCGGAAAAGACCAAAACAACAGATAAATATTCGCAGCAATCAATAACAATCGATGGGCAAACCTCTTCGACGACTGTCTCAACCAGCTTACTGAGTGCTAGTCAGCAGGTTGATGTCAATGGTAGTTTGCAAGTCGCCGGCTCATTGCGCTTGATTCCAACTACTCGTCCGACTAGCCCGATTGCTGGCCAACAATATGTTGATGCGAGTGACAATAAGCTGTATCTCTACAATGGCAGTGAATGGATTGCACAGCTCAATGTGATTGACTTAAATTCTGTCAACGCAAGTATCCAAAATCTACAGGTTCAGAACGCATCGATTACAAATCTAGCGAATGCAGCAAGTGCGACTGCAAATTCTGCGGCAAACGCTGCTTTACCATCCAATGTCACGCTGCAGGGTAATACCTTCAATGGAGCCAGTCAATTAGTTCAGTTAAACGGTAGCGGTTCATTGCCTGCACTCAATGGCTCACTCCTGACAAATGTGGATGCTGTTAGCTTGCAGGGCAATGGGGCCAGTTATTTTACAAATGCCAGCAATATTAGTAGCGGCACGTTAAGTGACAGTCGCTTAAGTGGGAATGTGGCACTCTTAAATGCCAATAATACTTTTAGTGGCAATAATTCTTTGACTGGTACATTTCTACAGCAAAATGCGGTTGATTCGACAGCTAGTTTTCAGATTCAAAATGCAGCTGGGACGAGTAATCTCTTTGTCGCTGATACGACCAATACTCGAGTTGGTATTGGTAAGTCAGCCCCGTCATATACCCTAGATGTTAATGGAGACACTAATTTAGCAGCGACTGGCAAGCTCTATATTGGTGGTGTGGCCATTTGTGATATAAGTGGCTGTGGTAGTGCACCTGGTGGATCTGGCTATATTCAAAATGTTGGTACGAGTCCAACGCAGCAGACCGGTAATTTTAACATCAAGCCTACTAATGCCGGTGTAGTGGGTGGTATTATTCAAGCAAATGCCAGCCAAACAGCCAACTTGTTTGAGACTCGGGACTCCTCTGGCACAGCACTGGTGGTGGCTGGTGCGACAAATAATCTCGCCCTATCAGTCAATGGCGATCTCACCATCAAAGCTAAGCCAGACGCGGCAGATAATGACTTTGCTCAGCATACCGCCACGGCCCAGCTTGGGAAACCAAGTATTAAAACTGGTACCTATGTTGGAAATTATGCCGGTTCATATAGTTCTGGCACATGTGATGGTGACTCTGGCCTGGGTACCCAGACCGTGAGCTTGGGTAGTGGTTGGGGTAAGGCAAACTTTATGATTGTACAAGCCACCACCAGTCCGGGCCTACCTTTAACTCCTATAGCGATTGTAGATGGCTATAAGCCTGGCTTTAAAATCGACGGAGTTTTAACTAATAGCTCCAGAGGCTTCGGTGCTTATGGAGATCATAATTTAGACATGATCAGAGACATTAGCGTGGCCGATCAAATGACTGTCGGTTGTCTTTATAACAAGGTCGGCATTACTTATAGCTATGTAGCTGTCAGAACAGAGTCAGGTGCAGCGGACGATTATTTTGCTTATGGTACTTATACTGGTGACGGCACAAGTAGTCAGAATATTAGCTTACCTGGTGGTAAGACCTGGACACCAGATATGACTTTGCTATTCGAAGAAGCTGCTGTACCTAGCGACCCCACTAGATTGCCATACTGGAGGTCTAGTGATATGCCATCCGGGCAATCACTTCGCTTCGGTGATGGGGCTTTTGTGAGTGATCAAATAAATGGCTTTGGTCCGGGATATTTTACTGTTGGCAGCTCGGGTAATACTAATCAAGCTGGCGCAATTTATCACTACGTAACATTTCGAAAGCTCAGCAATGAAATTGATACCACAACTTATACTGGAGATGGAACGAGTGGACGAAGTGTGCCTATCTCATCAAATTTCCAACCTGACTTTTCTTGGATTAAGGCTGATGCTTATACTGGACTTAATAGCTTTCATGCTGATTTTCGCTCCAGTGGCTTTGCTACCAATATGAGCCAAACTACTCATGGTAGTTTCTCGTCTGGTCTAATCGATAATTTTTACTCCAATGGCTTTATCATTGGTAACAGCTCACCTGGTAATTGGGTAAATGATAATGGTAAGACTTTTTATTCATTCAACCTTAAGGCACAAACATGGCTATCCAATGTCAATGGCTATGGCCCCGGAGCAGTCTACAATGGTCGACTATATACATCAACCTCAATCACAGACTTTGGACAGGTCTTTGCCTACACAAGTGGTGATAATTTTACAGAGATTTCTAGCTCGGCAGGAAAGATTCGCTCAGATGATCCAGGTAATATCGATGGATTAGGCGATCTGAGAGTTTATGACAATAAGCTCTTCGCCGCCACTTTGACTGGGTCGGGAGGTAACTCGGCAGGGCTCTACTCATATGATGGTTCGAGCTGGACCAGGCTAAATTCAACACTTGGTAGTTTTGGTGCTTCATCAAACATTGATGATGTCACCTCGACGGCTGTTGTTAATGGCCAGCTATATATAGCAACTGGTGAAGCAGATGGTGCGGAAATATATCGCTATAACGGTGGAACAAGTTTTACTAAAATATCTGATTCAACGGCAGGAAAGATAGTTAGTGGTGATACGGCCAATATTGATGCTGTGAAGCTGGTTAATTTTGCTGGCAATCTATACGCCGCTTCAACTACCGGGTCGGGGACAGCAGCGGTCTACGTCTATGATGGTGCGAGCTGGACCAAGCTCAATGGTACCTCGGGTACCTTTGGTGCTACAAGTGCGATCGATCAAGTCGATGCCATGACGGTATATAATGGTGCATTAGTAGTCAGCACTAGTAAGACGGCAGGCTCGAATGCCGAGATTTATCGCCTAGCCGCTTCTCAGGGAGGAGTATCTGGAGCGACTTTTGTAAAGATGTCATATGGCACCGGCCAGATTATGAGTGGTGGCTCAAATACTGTCACCAAGGTGGCCACCTTGAAGGTTTATGGTGGTAATTTATTGGCTGGCGTTTTTGATGCCGGTAAAGGTGCAGTTTACCGCTATAACAACAGTGATGCGAGTCTCGTCAACAGCTGGGGCTTGCTTTGCACCAGTGGTAGTTGTCCAGTCGGTACTATGGGTGGTGATTCTGGTATTGCCGGTGTGATGTCAATCACGGAGTACAATGGAGACCTATATGTCGGAAGTAGTAAATCAGCGGATTCACATCTTTATAGCTTTCATCGTAATGATTTGACTAGCTATGGTCTCAAATTTGTCGGCAGTAGTAGTGGTGGATTTGATAATATTGGCACTTTTTCCTTCCAATCTGGCAGTGATGGAACCGGTACATCGGCTAACACCGGCCAATTCTTACTATCTCATACATTGACAACTTCAGCTGGGGCATATGACATTGCTGAGGATTATCAGACCAGTGATGATGAGCTTTCGGCTGGAGATGTAGTGGCGATTGATCCGAGCCGAAATGCTGGTTTTGTGCGTCGGGCTAATTTGGCCGGGGGAGATGCCCAGCGCCTACTTGGTATTGTCTCGACTCACCCGGCGTTTCGTTTGAGCCAGAAAGAAAATTATGATAGTGTGGCTGGCTCTCGTACTTTGCCAATCGCTCTAGCCGGACGGGTACCAGTGAAGATAGATTCAGACTCTGATTCAATCACACCAGGTGACTATCTGGGCGCCAGTCAAAAGGTGGGCCTAGCTACTAAGCTCAGTGCTCCCGGTGGTGCAATTGCCAAAGCTTTAGAGGGTTGGCAAAAGGGTAGCGGTCAAACTACGATTGAAGTTTTTGTATCAAATACTTTCCTCTTACCCGGTGGCCCGACCACGATTAGTCCGACCTCCTCATCAGATCAGATGATAGCCAGTGCCAAGCCGATCACGCTATTCGATGCTTTTCTCGCCACGACTGGAGATACATTACAGGCCTTGAAGGATTTTACCGTGTTTGGCAAAGCTATTTTTAAAGGACGGGTCGAGTTCAATGATCGTATTATTTATAAAGATATTGATATGGCTGGTCATGCCACGATCAGTAAAGGGCAAAATCAGGTACAAATACGATTTGATAAACCATATGGTAAGACACCGATTATTTCAGTCACGCCACTGAATTATATCCGCTTCAAGATAGTTGATAAGACCGAGCGTGGCTTTACCATCCAAGTTGATGACGAAGTGCAGAATAAAGTTGAATTTGATTGGACGGCTGTTGAGGTAGAGGGCGCTAAAATATTTGAATCTCCACCACCAAATTAAATAAATCAAAATAATGAATCCGAGTGAATTAGACCAAAACCAAGGATCAGAACTAGAACAGAAAGGTACTTTTGGTACGCCAGATCTTTCTGAGGCCGAAAGAGATGCACAGCAAGACCAGCTGATGCGTCGCCGACGGTTGCTCCGTTTGGCTGGTATTGCGTTTATGGGGGCAGTCTTAATACTTTTGCTTGGTGGGACATTTTTACTTCTCAGGTTGCAGAGCAATAAGAAGGCAACTTCTGTGGAGGACAAATATGGTGTTAGCAATCTGCCACTGGACGGCTTAGCGGGCAATAATACGTCGAGTATTCAAAATGGTAGCCTCGATAAACTGCTAATCAATGGAAATTTGGTGGTAGGTGGTAAGATCAGCTTATCAGGCCAAGCGATTGACGATATTGCAGCTGGTCTGAGTGGCAAGGTCAATTTGCAAGGTGGCACTCCGGGGACGGCTGAAGTTGGTAACATTAATATCACCGGGA
>CAZCIH010000027.1:0-8937 GCA_964498855.1 uncultured Candidatus Saccharibacteria bacterium
GGCCGTGATATCGAATACTATTCAAGCTTGCGAACACAAAAAGCTATTGCCGAGAGTGATGTCTGTTTACTTCTAATCGATGCACTCGAACCATCGGTCAGCCAAGATCAAAAAATTGCTGGTCTAGTAAAAGAAGCCGGCAAGGGGCTTATTATCGCTGTAAGTAAGTGGGATGCGATTGAGAATAAAGACGATAAATCAATGGCCAGTCTAAGCCGTCGAATCACTCGAGACTACCAATTCGTTTGGTGGGCACCACTTATCTTTACCTCTTCTGCGACTGGACAAAATATTACTGATCTTTTAGAGCTCATTCTTGCAGTTGAAAGCAATCGCCATACCACTGTCCCAACAACAGCCCTTAATCAACTGATTACTCGAGCGACTATCCAGCAGCCACCAGCCGGCTTAAAAAACAAACACCCTAAGATAAAATACGCAGTCCAAAAATCAACCGCACCGCCACACTTCATTCTGTTTGCTAGCTATGCCGAACTGATTCATTTTTCTTATCGGCGATACATCGAAAATCAGCTCAGAAGCCAATACCAATTCTTGGGCAGTCCGATTACAATAGAATGTAAGCCAAAAACCAAGCAGAGTAACTAGGAGATCTAATGAAATTAATTGTTGGCCTGGGTAACCCTGGTGATAATTATCAATACAGCCGTCACAACTTCGGTTTCTCGGTGTTAGACAAGCTAGCATCTAGCACTGGAGCTGGGAAATACAGTCTTCAATCCAAATTTTTTGGTGAAATGATTGAGTATGACCACGATAATATCAGAGTCATACTACTTAAGCCAACAACTTTTATGAATAATTCGGGCCAGTCTGTCCGTGCAGTAGTGGATTATTACAATATCGACCCAGCTGATGTCATTGTAGTTTATGACGAATTAGCCTTAAAATTCGGCAAGCTACGTTTGCGGAGAGGAGGTAGCTCAGCCGGCCATAATGGCATTAAATCAATCACTCAAGCAATTGGTGAAAATTTTTTTCGAGTCAGACTCGGCATTGATAATGATATCAGTAAAAATAAGACCAGAGAAGATTTTGTCTTAAGTAACTTCTCAATCAGTGAGAAAAAATTTCTACCTGAGATCTGTGAACAAACTGCTCGAATAATTAACGACTTAATAGATCATGAGCCAGAGCACACCTCATATCAATTGATTTAAAGAATTAATTTTAAGATTATTAAGCTTGCATCTAAGGATAAAACCGTACAAAATAGAAACAGACCAGATGACAAGTCACCAGGTCTGCTCCCAAACACCCTCTAACGCCACCCGAAAGGGATTTTAGCGGTCTCTTAAATTTTCTATAAACCGTGGCCATTAAAGGGGGGAATCTGCCCCTCGAGTAAACCTAAAGGAGGGTGAGATTTAGGTTAAGCCTCGCGAAGCAGATTTCCACCTTCAAAGTGTTTGAGGTGAGTAATATTCATGACAAAAAAGAGCTTATGTATGATAACATTTGTTGTAGTTTTTGTCAATACTTTTTATATAATTTTACAGGTTATCACTTTTTTGACTTTTTATCAACAGATGGGAAAGTAAAAATTGTTATGAAATATACTTTTTTAAAAAGCAAATCCATCCCATTGGATTTACAGCAAATTGCTCAACCCCCTAAAATGCTTCATTTGGCTGGACAGATACCAGACCTGCCTAGAATTGCAATTGTTGGAACTCGCCGAGTGACCGACTACGGCAGACAAATTACTTATCGACTGAGCTACGATTTAGCACGTGCAGGGCTGACCATCGTCAGTGGCCTGGCTCTTGGAGTAGATACAATCGCACATCAAGCCGCTCTCGATGCTGGTGGTAAGACTATCGCTGTTTTAGGCAGTGGCCTAGACAATATATATCCCTCCAGCAATCAACGTCTGGCTCAAGATATAATCAAGCAAGGTGGAGCTCTACTTAGCGAATACCCAGCTAGCGCCACGCCCTTTAAGTCTCATTTTCCGGCTCGCAATCGCATTATTGCCGGACTCAGTCTAGCAACGATCGTAACTGAGGCTGATAGTAAGAGTGGTTCACTGATTACTGCAAACTACGCTCTAGTCGAAAATCGCCTAGTCATGGCGGTACCTGGAAATGTTTTCAATCCACGAAGCTGTGGACCAAACAATTTAATCAAGGCTGGTGCGATTGTCGTGTCCGATGCGGTTGATGTTTTGGCTAGTTTAGGTCTTACTAGCCCCAAACTAGCCACCAAACCAGTTAAAGCCGATTCGCCCCAAGAAGCCTTAATTCTCAAACTAATCTCTGAAGGAATCTGCGATAATCAAAGTCTAATCGAACAAAGTGAGCTTGAAGCTGCTCAATTTGCTCATCTAATCTCTTTAATGGAGATAACCGGCAAGATTCGCAATCTCGGTGGTGGTCAGTGGGCAGTTAAGAAATAGAAATCTTTGACAAGCCTACAAAAGCTTGCTAAAGTTTTTTTTTGCATGCAAATTTTATATAAATACAAATTTGTCAACTTGCATCAAATTAAATTAAGCATTAGCATGTTTTAGATATGGCAAAGAATCTCGTTATAGTTGAAAGTCCAGCTAAGGCTACTACCATTGAACGTTATCTAGGAAAAGACTTTCAGGTGGTGGCCAGTTTTGGTCATGTCCGCGATCTACCAAAGTCAAAACTGGGTATCGACGTTGAGCATAATTTCACACCTCAGTACATGATTCCACGCGGTAGTGCCAAAAAGATCAACCAGCTTAAAAAACTCATACATAGCGCCCAAACAATCTACTTGGCAACTGATCTTGACCGCGAAGGAGAGGCGATTGCCTGGCATATTATTGAAGCAATCCCACCAAAGCCCGACCAAATTGTCAAAAGAATTACTTTTTCAGAAATCACCGAGTCTGCCATTAAAGAAGCCGTAGCCCACCCTCGGTCCATCAACCAAAATCTAGTTGACGCTCAACAGGCCAGGAGAGTATTAGATAGATTAGTGGGCTATAGTTTGTCGCCGGTCCTGTGGAAGAAAATCCGCTATGGCCTATCAGCGGGCCGAGTACAATCAGTCGCCCTCAAGCTCATCGTCGATCGAGAACGTGAAATTGAGGCATTTAAGCCAGAGGAATACTGGCAGATCGGGGCAAGTCTAAAAACTACTCAGGCCGTATCGTTTTATGCTGAACTCAACAAGATAAAAGGTAAAAAATCAGCAGTAAAAAACCAAAATGAAGCTAACAAAATTAAATCTGAGTTGACTAAAGCTAGTTTCATCGTTGAAAAGATTGAATCTCGTGACAGTCGCAAGAATCCACTGCCACCATTTATCACTTCAACACTCCAGCAGTCAGCTTATTCTCGTCTAGGGTATGGCACCAGACGGACAATGGGAATCGCACAATCACTTTATGAAGCTGGACTGATTAGTTACATGCGTACTGATTCCACCAATATTAGCCAGCAAGCCTTGACACAGGTACGTCAGCTGATATCGAGTCAATATGGCAAGGCCTACTTACCAGATAAGCCACTCTTCTACAAAAAGAAAGCCAAGGGCGCACAGGAAGCTCATGAAGCTATTCGACCAACAGATTATAAAAAAATACCAGAAGATTTAACCAACCAGCTCAAAAATGATGAACTGAAGCTCTATCGATTAATCTGGATAAGGGCAGTGGCTTCCCAGATGAGTCAAGCGCAATATCGCCAAACTGGGATTGATATTCTAGCCGGTTCTTATGATCTACGAGCAAGCGGCAGAGTGGTGCTCTTTGATGGCTTTACAAAGGTTTGGCATGACTCGAAAAAGGACCAACCTCAAGAACTTCCCCAAATGAATGAAGGTGAAAAGCTGACCCTGGAAAAAATAACAGCCGAACAACATTTTACTCAACCACCGGCTCGCTTCTCAGAAGCTAGTCTGGTAAAAAAACTAGAATCTGAAGGTGTTGGGCGACCCAGCACTTATGCACCCACGATTTCTACAATTTTAGCTCGTGGTTACGTCACAAACGAAGAAAAGCGCTTATTGCCACAACCGATTGGCATGATTGTGAGTGATTTATTGAGCAAAAATTTTGAATTTGTCACCGAAGCTGAGTTTACTGCCGAGATGGAAGACAAGCTTGATGATATTGCCGGTGGAGAGAAAAAATGGCAACCAGTCGTTAAGGAGTTCTATGAGCCAATGGAGCGCCTCATTGAGCAAAAAACCGATACGATTGAAAGAGTTAAAATACCTGTTATTGAAACAGATGAGATTTGTGAGCTTTGTGGCAAACCGATGGTTATTAAATCAGGCCGATTCGGCCAATTTATGGCTTGCTCTGGATTTCCTGACTGTAAAAATACTAAGCCCATTGTCAAGTCATTAGGTATAGAGTGTCCAAAATGCCATCAGGGTGAAGTGGTTGAGAAAAAAACCAAAAAAGGTCGTAAGTTTTATGGTTGTAGTCGTTATCCAGACTGTGATTATGCAACTTGGACAAAACCCAAGCAAGAAAATCAATAAAATTCCAACGACCATCTGTTGACCTGTCAGAGTATAGATGATATAATTAAACCTAGTTTTTAAGACAATAAGGTATATTCATACCTGATAATTTGTGATTATGTCAGATAATGCTACCCAAATTCAACAATTAGAAGATTTAGATGAGCTCATCGCTACTTCACTAGCTCACCTGAAGAAAGACCGTGATCGCGAGATTCTTATCAAGCGCCACGGTATTGATGCTACAAGCCCACAAACTCTCGAGCAAATCGGGAGTAGCTTGGGCATTACTCGCGAACGAGTCCGCCAGATTGAAAGGGCAGCTCTGACACGCATTCAAATGAATTAACTCGCCAAGCACTCCTTAAGCAGGGGGGTATTATCACTTTCGATAATTTACACAACACTCTAGACCTGACCGATAATGATCGCGCGAAATTAAGCTTTTTAATCAAATTGGACCCTGATTTTCACTTAGTCGAGCGCAATGACGCCCACGATACCATTATCATTCTCGATCAGAGCTACAGCCCAGCAGATATCAAGATGTTACATGAATTACTGATTGACGCTATTAAAACTGGTGGGAAACCAGCTCAATTTAAGCAGATTGCTGGAAGAATTGATGGCATTCATGCACCTGCTGCCCTAGAACAGCTTGCAACCAGCTCAAATCTGATCGCCAACCTAGACGGTCACTGGGGATTGGCACAATGGCCAGAAGTAAATCCAAAAAGTATTCGTGATAAAGTATATTTAGTCCTGAAGAAAGCAAAACAGCCATTGCATTTCTCGCAAATTGCCGCTGAGATCGAAAACGTTACCGCTAACCCTAAAAAAGTTACTACGCAGGCTGTTCACAATGAACTCATAAAAGACGATCGCTTTGTATTGATTGGCCGTGGTATCTATGCACTCGCCGAATGGGGCTATCAAGCAGGTACGGTAGCTGATATTATAGAGGAGATCTTAAAGCAAGAGTCTCCCTTGAGTAAAGACGAGATTGTCCGCCGTGTTTCTGCCCGGCGACAAGTCAAGGTCACTACAATTATTTTAAATCTACAAGAAAAACCACAGTTTGAGCGTGTCGGTAAAGCCACATATCAACTTAAGCGAGATTGAGTTGGGCGACCGAACGAAAGAGGGTAAAGACAAAAAATGGAAATGATTTTTAACCTACTAGGAAGCATTATATCGCTCATTGGGGTAGTGCTGTTTAAGTATTGGGGTTGGACACTAATTGCAGCTTTTCTGATTTGGCAAATCTGGCAAAATAAACGTCGAGTCAAATTCGTACAAGATAGTGAACACATCATCCTGCACATTGTTGTACCCAAGGACAATGAAAAAAAGGAGCTTTCGGCCGAGCAAATGTTTGCTAGTCTGCATAATATACTCAAGCCAGCCAGCCAGCTTACTAGCGAGGGTAGCCTACAAGAGCATATTAGCTTCGAAATAGCAGCCGAAAAAAATCTGATAAATTTCTTTGTTTGGCTACCTCGTCAGCTGAAAGATTATGTTGAAAGTCAGATTTATGCACAATATCCAACTGTTCAGATTAGTGTCATGGATAGCGACTATGCCGCCCAACCACTAGGAGAGCGACAAGGCTATACTACTGAGATTGCTCTCACAAAGGATGAGATTTTTCCAATTCGTACATTCCCGACCTTCGAAGTTGATCCTCTAGCCGGAATAACAACCGCCTTAGCCACTCTCGAGGGTAATGAGGAAATCTGGCTCCAGATTATCATTCGACCAGTTGATGATGGTTGGCACACTCGCTCACATAGCTATATCGAGAGAGTTAAGGGTGGAGGCTCAAAACCACTGTTCGATAATTGGCAACAACGCCTCTTAACCCTTCCATTCCGCCTTATTGGCATGCTGGCTAAGGCCGCTTTTGTCGGTCCAACGAAACCTGAGGACAAGAAAAAAGAAGATAAGAAAGAATTACCCACCGGGCAGACCACTATCAATACTGCCATCGAGACCAAAGCCCAAAAGTTAGGTTATGCGGTCAAAATACGAACAGCCTACATTGGCAATGACGGTAATGTTGCCAAACAGCGCCTACAAGCTTTAGTGGGCGGCTTCAAGCAGTTCAACACTATCAACTTAAACGGTTTTACCGGCAAGGGAGTTGATAACAAGCCTGATAGTCTCGATGAGTATCGTGCCAGACTGTTTGACGACGCAGGCTTCGTCTTAAATATTGAGGAGCTGGCTAGCCTTTGGCATCTGCCACATATTTCAGTTGAGACTCCAAATATTGCCTGGACATCGACCAAAGTAGGGGAGCCACCGACCAATTTACCGACCAATGACAATACTGACCCGAAAGATATCAGTTTATTTGGTATTACGACATTCAGGCAAGGGAATGTCAAGTTTGGCATTATGCGAGAAGATCGCAAACGTCACCTCTACATCATTGGTAAATCTGGTGTTGGTAAGTCTTTCTTACTACAGCTTTTAACTCTCTCAGACATATACCACAATCATGGCTTTGCGGTAGTTGATCCACATGGTGATTTTGCTCAAGATACCCTCAAATATATACCCGAAGATCGCATCGATGATGTCGTCTACTTTAATCCAGCTGATCTGGAGTATCCGATTTCATTTAACCCTATGGAAAATAGCGACCCCAATATGCGCGCTTCAATTGCTTCGGAAATTGTTGGAGTACTTAAGAAAATGTTCATCGACTCCTGGGGCCCAAGACTGGAACATATCCTGCGCTTCACACTCTTAGCTCTCCTGGAGACACCTGAAGCTACCATGCTTGGCATCACTCGTATGTTGACCGATAAAGGCTATCGCAAGCAGGTTGTAAATAACGTCACCGATCCAGTTGTAAAAGCCTTCTGGGTTAATGAGTTTGCTTCCTGGAATGATAAATTTGCTTCTGAAGCCGTAGCTCCAGTGCTTAATAAGGTCGGGGCTTTTACAGCCAATCCATTAATTCGTAATGTACTAGGACAGGCCAAATCAAGCTTTGACATTCGTCAGTTGATGGATCAGGGTAAAATCTTGATTGTTGACTTATCACGCGGTCGACTAGGCGAGGATAATGCGTCAATTTTAGGTGCTTTAGTCATTACTAAAATTCAGCTCGCTGCCATGAGTAGAGCCAATATCGCATTAGATGACCGTCGTCCATTCTATCTCTACGTCGATGAGTTTCAAAATTTTGCAACCGACTCATTTGCAGTCATCCTGAGTGAAGCCCGTAAGTATGGCCTCTACCTGACCGTTGCCAACCAGTATGTTGCCCAGATGCCAGACGATGTGCGCGAAGCCGTCTACGGTAATGTTGGCTCGATGGTTTGTTTTAGAATTGGGGCAGCGGACGCAACGTATTTAGCTAAATATTTTGAGCCTGTCTTCGAGCCAAATGACCTAGTAAATCTAGATATACAAAACATTTATGTCTCAATGAGTATAGCTGGACAAACATCCTTGCCATTTTCAGCAAAGACCCTGACTCTACCCAAGCCAAAACAAGATCTATCGGATCGTATTACCGAACAATCACGTAGTCGTTTCAGCCGTACCCAAGCAGAAGTGGAAGCCGAGATTTCAAAATGGGCTGGTTTTAAGGCCGAAACATCAAAAGAGGAGGGTGGAGTTGATGAGACATCCCGTCACAGCGAACCAGTTATTCCTCTGGTTGGACAAAAACCGAACATAGCTGGTGTGAAGCCACGTAATTATAGCGAGCAACTCAAAAGGCCAAATGGCAAACGAAGTCACAAAAAGCCAGCCAGTGCCAAAAAATAGCATATTTATTGAATATAATAATTAAGCAATTAATAGTGAAGCACTAGTAGTTATTTATAAAAACAAAAATTGCGTTAGTAGTTAGGGACGCCAGAAAGATATACATAGTGTCGCCCAATGTATATTTTGCGACACTACTTATGTTTATACGGGTATATATGAAATATCACAGTTGGGCACTTTTTATCTCATATATCGTCCTGGCGACTCTAAAAGATAGACGTAGAGGCATAGACTTCTTTTAGCAAGATAGGTGGTCCTACTAAGCTAGCATACTAATAAGTGTTCTAGCTATGATATCTTTAATTCCTTTTTTAAGTCTATCGAAAAAGATCGAGTATAGATCTAGAGTAAAACAAAAAATATAAAAAAATTTCATTTACAAAAAATCCTCACACTTCCCTATGTTTTAGTAAAAAAAACAACAGAGAAACCACACTTTTCTCCATCTAGTCAAAGAACAATTGTTTGAACAAAAACCGAACTTAAGAGATATTTTTTAGGCAGTTGACTGTTTATTTATAAAACACCTTGCCGGCTATTCTTAGATCAATATATTCGGCTGGCTGTTTTTTCTGCTTAGCTAGCGACTTTTGTACTGCCTGCAAATCAGTTAATTGTTCGTCGATCGATCGAGTCGTGTCAAATTTTAATATATAGCCTGATTTATTCTTAACAAAA
>CAZCIH010000028.1:0-8932 GCA_964498855.1 uncultured Candidatus Saccharibacteria bacterium
ACCCAGAGCGAGAATGTCGATTGCACCAACCGACCACGACACGGTACCAGGTGCAGAATTTAGCGCGCCACCGAGTGACTCCCAGCCATCCCAACGACCGTAGTACCATTTATGAATCAAGTCACCACTTAATCCGCGGGCAAAGACATCAAGCCGACCAGGTGCCCATGAAGCAACTGCCGGAGCTGACGTGAGTGTGCCGCCCAGATATTCCCAGTCGAACCAGCGACCATCATATACTTTGTGGTACATGGTCGATTGACCGGACTTAACAAAGTCCACACCAGCCACAAAGACATCAATCCGACCGAGACCCCAGGAAACGGCAGCCGGCTCTGAGGTCAGATAACCACCGAGCGACTCCCAGTTCGACCAATTACCAGCAAACCACTTGTGAATCAAGTCGCCACTTAATCCGCGGGCGAAGACATCAAGCCGACCAGGTGCCCATGAAGCAACCGTCGGTCCGGCAGTCAATACTCCGCCAAGCGACTCCCAATCGTACCAACGACCATTGTCGTACCACTTGTGCCAAAGACCGCCGTCAATCCCGCGAGCGAAGATATCGAGCCGACCAATCGCCCAAGCCACCGCTGCTGGTGCGCTCATAAGTGCCGTCCCACCTGGTGAACCGAGCGATTCCCAGTCCGACCAAACACCATTGATCAGCCAACGGTGAACTAGTTGTAAGCTAGTGTCTCGGGCGAAAACATCGAGTCGTCCACGACCCCAAGCCGTAACTGCCGGGGTTGAGGTTAGCACCTTGTCCGAAAATTGACTCCAATCATGCCAGGTTGGCTGAGCCACCGACGATGTCACTCGACCAAAGCGCCAAGCTCGTGCCACCCATCCAGGAGCTGGGCTAGGTCGCCAATTTGTAACTCTAGTCACCTTGCCTGAGCCAGTCGGCACATTGGACTGGACGATATCAAAGCTACCATTGCCAAGGTTGGCTACTACCACAACGGTATGGCTATAGCTCCAGTCACTATCAGCATAGCTACTATTGGCATTGGCGTATTGAATAATATCACCTTTGACAGTCGAGCCAATGGATACCTCGGTGGCACCCGAGTTGACATAACCCGACACCACTCCACCACCACCGAAATAGCCGCCCGCGGCCGCTACCCAGCGTTGCGCACTCTTAATGCACTCACCCGGCTGATTCCAACCGGTCGCACGAACTGAGCCCACCTCATTGAGAGCTGCGTCGGCTATACGATAATTGTCGAAGTTCTGAGTTGCCCCGGCCGTTGATGTCGCTATACCGTTCAGTAATCCGGCAAGGACCATCACCACCAAGGTACAGATGATTGCCCGCACCTGCTTGCTTGCCACTCGCCCTCCTCGTCGTAGGCTCGCATTTTGGCAGATAAGTAAAGCTTGCTTGCTAAAGAGCAATAAAATAAGAGGCCTTTATTTCTAAAGGACCCCCTTTTATTGAGCTACTCTAGACTTACCAGAAAGCTTTACCAGAAGTGAATATAATCCCATCTCTTCGATATTGCAATCATGAGCGAGATGACAATAATTTTTCGACAAAATATTAACTAGCGCTCAACTGCCACTTTACCTTGACGACCTCGCGCAAGATCAGATAGAAGAGTGCAGCCACTAGAGCCATACCCCACATCGCCAGATTAATTGGCGCATTACCGATAAATTTGGATAGCAGTGGCAGGTAGGTAATCAGTATTATCCCGCCGAGCGACAAGCCAAAGGCGGCCCACAGGTGCCAATTGGAGAATAAATATTTACTCAATATCGACTTACCCGGTGCTGTACGTCTTGATAAGACAGTGGCAAATTGGCACAGTGCGATCGTGACATAAGCCACCGTCGTAGCTTGAGTGTAGATTGGTGAGGCGGATGCGATCGGCTCTCCAGCGACTAAAAATACCATGACAAAGTTTAGATAAGCCAGCCCACCCATCACTAAACCACTTATGGCCAGATCAATTATCGCCCGAGTATTGACGATGTGGTCTTTGGGATTGCGTGGTTGCTCGCTCATTAGATTTGATGTGGCTGGATCCCAGCCCAGAGCCGCCAGCGGGAAAAGCTCAGCCATCAGGTCAATCGCTAGAATTTGCGTCACTGTGATAGCCATTGGCAGGCCAAATAGTGCACCGATGCCAATACTAATGAGAACTAAAGTCAGCTCAGCAGTATTTGAAGTCAGACAAGACAGAGCAGTCTTGCGAATATTGCGAAAAATCACCCGACCCTGTTGAATTGCGCTCACTAAAGTGTGAAAGCTATCATCTAAAAGCACAATTTCAGCTGAGTCTTTGGCCACCTCACTACCGATTTTACCCATCGCTACACCAATATCGGCCCGCTTAAGAGCCGGCGCATCATTAATCCCATCACCGGTTACAGCGATGATATAGCCTGCTCGCTTGAGGGCTTCGACAATCCGTAGCTTGTCAGACGGTGAGACTCGGGCGAATATCGCCCGACCTGTTAATATCTGCTGGACAATATCTTTATTGGCCAATTTGGTGAGTTGCTGGTGGTCGGTCGTGAGTATCTCACCACCTCCACCAAAGCCGATTTGCTCGGCGATGGCGGTCGCTGTACGCGCCTCGTCACCGGTAATAATAGTGACAAGCATATTGGCTTGCCTGGCCGCTCGCATGGCTTCGGCAACATCATCACGGGGCGGATCAATCATCGAGGAGATGGCAAGAAATGTCAGGCCACTCTCCGCCTCGTCAATACTGGCTTGATCTGCATCAGTGCTGACCTCTTTGTAAGCTAGAGCGAGATTGCGCATCGCTTGATCTGCCTGGTGCGTGCTATAGCGAGTGATCTGCTCACGATGAGCTTTAGTTAGCTTGACCGATTTACCATTGACCAAAATATGAGTTGAGATTTGGGCGACCGACTCCGGTGAGCCCTTGCAAAAGATATATTTTTTCTGACCGTTCTGGCTCACCACACTCATTCGCTTACGATCAGAATCAAAAGGAAATTCCTTGATCCGTGCGTAGGTAGTCTTATCCTTATGGGTGATCTTTTGTGCTAGTGTGATGAGTGCTCCCTCGGTCGGGTCACCGATACTATACCAGCTGGCATGCTTGCCATCTGGCGGGTTAATACTGGCATTATTGGCCTGCACACAACAATCAGCCACCAAGCTCAAGGCGGTAGCTTTTTCGCTACTTAGCACATCACCGACTGAGTCAATCACTCGCCCCTGCGGTAAAAAGCCAGTACCTTCTATCTTATATACTTCGCCGGCAGTAAAGAGGCCAGTCACCGTCATCTCATTTTTGGTCAGTGTGCCGGTTTTGTCAGTGCAAATGATTTGGGTCGCACCAAGCGTCTCGACCGCCGTCAATCGCTTGACCAACGCCTTGGCTTTAGCTAGCTTACCGGCCGCCTGGGATAAAGCGACATTGACCTCGGCAGGTAAGCCCTGAGGTATCATCGCCGAGGCTATACCAATGGCAAAGATAAAACTCTCGCGCAAGCCAAATTTCGCACCCATAGCGATTGGTATTAATATGGCCGTAAGAGTAATGGTACCTTGAGTTATACGCTTGGCCAGATGGGCTATCTCTTTTTGCAATGGTGAGCGCTCAGCGTGTGCTTCCTGGCTCAGACTAGCAATATTACCGAGCTCAGTCCCCATGCCAGTCGCCACCACCACACCCTCGCCGACACCGGCTGCAATGGTGGTACCCATATAGACCATATTACTTCTATCCGCCAGACCAACTGTCTCACTCAAAGCTTGCGTGAAGCAACTACTTGGAGTCGATTCGCCCGTCAATGCGTAATCATTACTCATCAACCCATCGACTGAAATGAGACGAATATCTGCTGGCACGCCGTCACCAGCCTCAAGCTTTATGATATCCCCGGGGACGATATCCTCTGCGTCGATTTCTTGTATTTTACCTGCACGCATCACCTTAGCTGTCGGCTTGAGGAGCTTTTGCAATCCTTCCATCACACGGTCGGCCTTGTATTCCTCAAAGAAGCCGATCAGCACATTGACAGTGATGATAATGGCTAGCACGATAGTAGTCTGGCTGTCTTTGAGATACCAACTTATCGCCACTGACGCTAAGAGCAAGATAGTCAAAAGGTCTTGGAATTGGCGAGCAAAGATTTTGATGGCCTGAAAATGATGCGTCCGCTTGACGATATTACGACCAGTCTGCCCCAGCCGAATAGCAGCCTCATCGGTACTTAAGCCAGTCGATGAGCTATGAAGCTGATCGAGCGTAGCTTCGACTTCCAGCGCATGCCAATGCAAAGATGATGAATCTAGTTTCTGAGTCATAGTGTTTATGCTTAGTATTATACGAGGTCACGAAGGTAAACGGAAATAATCACTATTTAAGAATAGTGTCGACTATCATTTTTGAGATATTTATTTCCTATTTTTTATAAGTCAAGTCTATCGGGTCGACTGATTAAAACATGGAAATAGCGTGATGGTCGGTGGTTGATCAGAAAATATGTATAGCTAGACCGTAGGTTTGTCAAAAAGCTTTAACTCTGCATAATTTGGCGGTTGCATTTGCTTGGCAGCTTTTTCAAGCATTGCCCTAGTCATTAATGCATCACTAGCTTTGCCATTACTATTACGTGTTTCAACTCGTTGCCATAACTTTTCAAATGGCACATCAAGATAGTGTAATTCAACTCTAGCACCAAGCCTGCGAGCCTCAAAACGCAAAGCGTCTCGTTCGGAGCGTCCCCAAAAACCATTTTCTAAAATTAGGGTTTCTCCTTTTTTTATTAGCTCTTTGGCTCTTAACCATTGTTCAGTTTCAACTTTAGCTCTAGCTTTTTCATCATATAAATCAATACCTCTTTCGTACATTTCTTTATCGGGACTCATAACAGTAGCAGATAGTTTGCCTGCTAATTTATCAGCCAGCGTAGATTTGCCTGCACCAGGTAGGCCACAAAGTAATATTAGCCTTCCTTGTTTCATTTGATTGCCTCGTTTAAGTTAATCGTATGATGTATACCAATTTGTTGCAAAAAATATTCATCGTGTGAGGCGGTCAATATAGCGCCTTCATAGCCTCGTAAGGCTGCCTCGATGTTTTCTCTAGTTGGGATATCGAGATGATTAGTTGGTTCGTCTAATATGAGCAAATGATTTGCACCAAGTAGTAGCTTTGCGAAACCTAGTTTTGCCTGTTGACCACGCGAAAGAGAGGTGGGTTTCTTTTTTAAGTCTTGCTCACTCAACCCCAATCTTCTTGCTTCGCGATATATTGTAGTGTTGCCTGCTTCTGTTGCTCGCAGATTTTCTAGTCCAGTACGGTCATAGTCCAAGCCTTCAACATCTTGCGAAAAATAACCAATCCTAACATTTACACCCCTCTGCACTTCACCCAAATCAGGCTCTAACAAGCCGGCAGCAATTTCCAGAAGCGTGGTCTTGCCACAACCATTTGTGCCTTTAATATGCACCCTGTCTTTGCCTCTGATTTCTAAATCGAAGTTAGAGAAAAGAGTTGAGTAATAGGTCTTGCGAATATTCTTAAGCCTTAAAATTAGTTTATTTTGCGTGGTCTGACCGTCAAGATCTACCTTATAGCGTTTTATACTTTCCGGCCTATCGACCTCTTCTAGCCGTTCAGTTCGAGAGTTCAAAGCCCTTAACTGCTGACCCGTATTTCGCTCGGCTGCATTTCTCGAGCTATTGAAAGATATTTTTGGTACCCCCATACGTCTGTCATATCGCTGACTCGAAGTTGACCGCATTTGGTTCGCTTTTTGACTATAAAGCTTCAAAAGACGCTTCTTCTCATCAATAAATCGTTCGTACTGGGCTATCTTTGTTTGTCGCTCAATTTCTTTCTGCGCTTTGTAAAAATCGTAATCACCGCCATACTGTTTCAGCTTGCCCTTATCAAGCTCAATAACTTTCGTTGCGACTTTATTGATGAAAATACGGTCGTGACTAACTATAATTATACCGCCCTTAAAAGACTTGATAAAACTTTCCAGCCACTTCAGACCATCTACGTCAAGGTTATTGGTAGGCTCATCAAATAATAAAATGGTTGGCTCTTGATTGCTTGCGAGTACTCTTGCAAGAGCAAGACGTGTTTTTTGCCCACCACTCAAACTCTCTATCTCTATGTTGCTTGGTAAGCTGGCAAGGCCAGCAATTTCCAAAGCATAGTCAATACGCCACTGCTCAACAGTTTTGTCAAAGCAGTCTCTAACTAAATCTTCCCCTAATGGTTCTTGTGGCACATAACCAACAACCTCATTGTGTAGACGAACCGTGCCACTGTCAGGCTGAATTTCCCCAAGAATTATTTTGAGTAAAGTAGTTTTTCCAGCACCATTTTCACCAATAAGAGCAGTAACCTCTCCCGGGTTGACGGCAAAGTTGATATCTTCAAGGACTGATTTTTTCTCGTATGATTTGTGTATGTGTTGCGAACTTAACATAATCCTCCTATAAATACAAAACCGAGCGTTTATATGACTTATTGTAGTCGCACAAACGCTCGATTTTCTAAATGAAGTTTATATTGAAAGTAACAACCAATAGCAAAGCTACACTAACCTAGTGCGACTACTTTAACTGTTGATTATTCCTCTCATTAGTACGCTTAACTCCTGATTTATTATTTTACTGACATTATTATAGCATAAGAATATTATAAAAGTCAATTATTTTTAACCAAAGGGTGGCACTTCATGTCGCCCGGATTCCCGGCATGACGCACCGTCATTTCTAGCTTTAATCCATTTCTGGTGCGGATGATAGGACTCGAACCTACACGGGTGTTACCCCACTAGCTCCTAAGGCTAGCGTGTCTACCAGTTCCACCACATCCGCACGTGTCAACTGCCATAATAGCCGATACGCGTGTCGCCATAGTCCTTTTGTTGGATTAGCTTAAGCTCGCCCACCTCACTTGGTAAATCCACTTTGGCTGAGCACGACACGACCACTAGACCGCTATATTGTATCAGATGAGATAATGTCTTGACCAATCCTAAATCTAGCTGGGCATAGGGTGGATCGAAAAAAACAATATCATATGACTCCTCCGCACTTTTAACAAACGCTTCGACCGATCGGGAGTGTAGCTTGGCATTTGCACTCAATCCCAAAGCAATGAGATTTGTCCGAATAGCTTTTTGTGCTGAGGCTGACTTTTCAACTAAGTCCAGCTTAGCTGCTCCCCGGCTCAGGGCTTCGATCCCAAGTGCACCACTGCCGGCGTAAAGATCGAGCACGCTAGCTCCCACAATTCTCTCTCCAAGGCTGGAAAAAATTGCCGAGCGCACCTTGTCAGTCGCCGGACGAGTCAGTTTCCCGGCTGGAGAGACCAGTGCTCGACCAGCTAGACTACCGCTAATGACTTTCATTTCTTCGCTGTCTTGAGAGTTTGTTTGGAGAGCTTTGGCTTATGACCCGATTGCTCGTAAGCTAGTAGCCAGCCAGCGGCAATCAGCTGTGGTATTCGCGGAATTACCATCGAGCGAATCGTCTTGGCCACATCAATTGTCCAGCCTTTACGTAAAAATTGATCATACAAATCAAGCTTGGCAATCTTAAGCGACTCCTCACGCAACACTTCACCCAAGCCCTTTTCTTGCACCCGTTTGTAGAGTACTGGATCGAACTTGGTCCGAATTGGTGAAAAAAGCATCGAGGAAGATATGCCGGTCTCAAAAGCTACGTGACTACTCATCAAACCTTTGCGACCCCAATAAAGCCAATTACGACGAAGCTTGCTTGAGTCTTGGTACTCAGCCGCAATCAGCCGATGACTGATGTGGTGTGCGGGGGTGAGGCCATCGGTGACGTAATGCGCCATCCAACCGGCCTCAAAGCTGGCTTTGACCACATCACCATTTTTAATAGCTGTAGCTAAATTGCGACAATGAATATCCACCCAGGCTGGAAGCATACCAATTTCATTGATCGGATCCCACAAGTGGTCTGTGTTGTGATGCCCCTTGACCTTCAGACCGTCCGGCCCACCAATACCTTCAAACTTTAGTATTTTACTTCGTGGTGGAAAAATTGTCTTATCGACAAGTGGTTCGAGTAAACGAAAGGCTGTCCGATCGAACTTTTGATGCGTTCCGATCGTGCTCACCTTGCCTTTAGTAGCGAACGATAAAAAGCCAGAATTCACGACAATCCTTAGCGGTTAAAATATTTATTCATTAATCTAATGTGGTAACTTTTTTAAGCTGATTTATCCGATTTGTCAGTCGCTTGTATTTTAGCAAATTATGGTCTTCTAGGAAAGACTCCGCCACTTTTTTAACCTCCGCGATGAGCTTAGCATCAAGCACGCTAGCCATCCGTAAATCCAACTCACCATGCTGCCTGACGCCATAGATTTCCCCGGGACCACGTGTCTCTAAATCAATCTGGGCCAATCTAAAGCCATCATTGCTTCGCTCCATCGCCTGCAAGCGTTGCCTGGTAGCTGGGCTGGCCGACTGGCTTAGTAAGTAGCAATGGGATTGCAATTCACTTCGACCAACTCGACCACGCAATTGATGTAGGGCGGCCAGACCAAAACGATCCGCCCCTTCGATAATCATCACTGTAGCATTCGGTACATCGATACCAACCTCGATGACCGAAGTGGCGATCAAGATATCGAGCCGACCAGCTGCGAAATCCGCCATCACCAAATCTTTCTCCGCTGGCTTGAGCTTGCCATGAACCAAGCCAATCCGACGATGGGCAAAAACTGTTTTCGATAAGCGAGCATATTCTTCGGTCACACTTTTGACCCCCAGCTTGTCCGACTCATCAATTAGAGGACAGACAATGAAGACCTGCTGACCCTCACCAATTAATCGATCAATATGCTGATAGATATCCTTGCGCTGATCTTCGGTGATTACTTTAGTCTTAACCGGTTTGCGCCCAGGTGGTAAATCGGTGATGACGGCTAAGTCCAAA
>CAZCIH010000029.1:0-8443 GCA_964498855.1 uncultured Candidatus Saccharibacteria bacterium
ACCACTCATTTTTTTAACCATCATCCAATTTCTGTCTTACACAAAATTATTAAATCTGTTAAAATAGCCAAGTTATGATTAAGCACGAAATATCAAAGCAAAAGGATGCTACTATTCGACTGGTAATATCAGTTGATAGTGATTTTATTAATCCAATTAAAGCCAAAACTTTGGCTGAGTTGAAGAAAGATCTGAAAGTATCAGGCTTTCGTCCTGGTAAGATGCCTGATGCAATCGCCGAGCGTAATTTGGGCGAGAATTATGTACAGTCGCATGTCGCTGAGGCTGTTGTCATGCAGGCGTATAGCCAAGCTGTTATTGCTGAAAAAATTGAGACGATCGATGCCCCACAGATTCAGTTGAAAAAATTTGTACCCTATAGCGAGCTCGAATTTGAAGCGACCGCACCGATTATGCCTAGTATTAAGCTCGATCCGAAGAATTTGATCGTCCCTGAGCCTGAGATCAAAATAGCCCAAAGCGAGGTCCAAACAGCACTTGATAACTTAGCTACCCAGATGGCAAAACGCACTGCATCAGATGGGTCAGCAAAATCGGGAGACGAGGTCAAGATTGATTTTGAAGGGGTCCGTGATGGTCAGCTGGTCGAGGGGGCGGCGGCGAAGAATCAAACTATCAAAATAGGGGAGAATAAATTTATACCCGGCTTCGAAGATAATCTAGTTGGGCTCAAAAAAGGTGATGAAAAAAGCTTCGAGCTAACATTCCCTAAAAATTATGGCCACAAGGATCTTGCTGGTGCGAAAGTGACCTTCAAGGTTAAAATACATGAAGTGACCAAAGTCGAGCTACCAAAGCTTGATGATAAATTTGCCCAGAGCGTTGGTGGATTTAAAACTCTTTCTGATCTGAAGGCTGATATTAAAAAAAGCTTGGAAGCTTCTAAGGCTGATCAACAGCGTAAAGATTATGAAGATAAAGTGTTGGCCAATGCAGTCAATAAGGTAGAGTTTACTGCCCCGGCGAGCTTAGTCCAGCAGCAAATCGATCGATTGAATCAGGAGGTCAATAATAATCTCAGTGCCAGCGGGCTAACACTGGAGCAGTATCTCAAAATTCAGGGCAAGACCAAGGAAGAGGTAGATAAGGAGATTAAGGATGAAGCGAATAAAAGAGTCAAGATAGCAATCCTGGTGAGGCAGATTGTGGCCGAAAATAAGCTAGTGGTGAGCGAGGAAGAGTTAGAGGAGAATTATATGCAGATGAAGGCTCAATATACTGATCCGAAGATGCAACAGGAAATGAATCACGAGCATTTTCTTGATGATTTGAAGAATCATTTATTAACCACCAAAGCTATCAAAATTTTGCTACAATATGCTAGAGGAGAGAAAAAAGCATGACGGTAAGAGACCAGATATTAATCCCAACTGTAATCGAGAAGTCAGCCCTGGGCGAGCGGGCCTATGATATTTATTCGCGCTTACTTAAGGATAGAATTATTTTTTTGGGTACAGAAATTGATGACACGGTGGCAAATCTAGTTATTGCTCAGTTGTTATTTTTACAGGGTGAGGATGCCACTGCCGATATTAAGCTATACATTAATTCTCCGGGCGGAAGTGTGACGGCCGGGTTGGCTATCTTCGACACCATGGAGCATGTCAAGCCAGACGTTTCTACAATTGTTGTAGGTATGGCAGCAAGCATGGGAGCAATTTTAGCTGCCTGCGGAGCTAGCGGAAAGCGCTATAGCTTGCCGAATAGTCGTGTTATGATCCATCAGCCATCTGGTGGTTTTCAAGGCACCGCCGCAGATATTGAGATAACGGCCAAGGAGATAATCAAGATACGCGAAAAGCTAAATCATATATTAGCCAATCGTACAGGTCAGAAGCTTGATCGCATAACTGCCGATATGGATCGTGATTTTTGGATGAGTGCCGAGGAGGCGAAGAGCTACGGTATCGTCGATGCCGTGATAAAAACTGCACCCAAGTAAGTAACTACGTTCTATGAAAAAATCTAACAGGGTAAAGCTTTAAAATTGGTCTATCAGAATTTATTTAAGAACTTCAATTTTTTGAAGCTTTGGGGTTCGCAATTACTCTCTCAGATAGCCTCGAATTTATTAAATTTCGCACTAATTATTCGTGTTTTCGAGCTGGCGCAAGGCACGCGTTTCACTAATATAGCCGTCAGTTTGTTGATATTAAGCTTTGGCGTTCCATCAATCTTTTTTGCAGTTTACGCTGGAGCATATATTGACCACCTAGATCGTAAGAAGGTTATGGTCGTATCAAATGTACTGCGGGCGATTCTAGTCCTATTTTTCTTGATTGGACCAGTAGAGCAAAATTTATGGGCGGTTTACTTTTTAATTTTTATCATTTCTACAATCACACAATTTTTCACCCCAGCCGAAGGTGCAGCTTTGCCTAATCTAGTGAGTAAGCGGGATTTAGTACCAGCTAATTCGTTGTTTATTTTTACTATCTATGCTTCCTTTTTGCTCGGTTATTCACTAGCAGGCCCAGTAGTGGCAGGTTTCGGCCCAAATGCGGCTTACTATCTGACCTCAGCTGCCTTTCTTTTGGCTGCTATTCTCTGTGCCTTCTTGCCTAGTCTGCGGGCGACCAGCAAAAGGCATGTTAGCCTAGTTAATCTCGCCCATAGAGTCGCAACGAATTTACGAACGGATGTATCAAGAATAATGAAGAGCCACGAACTGCTTTTTCCAATACTCCAGTTAACAATTGCTCAGGGGATGACCAATGTGGTCATCGTCTTAGCACCGGCTTTATCATTACTTTTACTCCATCAAAGCTTGAGCCAATCAACCTATATTTTAGTTGTTCCAGCAGGGATTGGTATGATTGGCGGGGCAGTGATCATAGGTCAGCTTTTTAGGGATAGTAATAAGGCAAAGTTAATTAGTATCGGTTTGTTCACAGCTTCGATTGGGCTGGTGTTGTTTGGTCTATTATATAAAATTGCTCCACCGAAGTTTATTATCCCAGGGATAATAGTCATTGCTCTCTCGCTCGGCTTTGTCAACGCGCTAGTTAGTGTTTCAGCTCAGACTATCTTACAGCTAAATAGTACCGATGAAACGCGGGGTCAAATTTTTGGCGCATTAAATATGATGATAAATTTAGCAGCCACATTACCAGTACTTTTGGCTGGAGTGACGGCTGATTTGGTGTCACCAACCACTGTATTGATCGGTGCCGGGGTACTGATTTTTATCTATGCAATTTTTCAACAAAATTATTTCAAAAAATACCATCTAAAAACTGCTTGACATGAGTAGATAATATCTCTAAGATAGTCACTAAGAGGATGCTTAAACAATAAAACACCGGAGAAAGCTTTGGCTTGCCGGTTTTTTGCACGTTTAGAAAAACCTCCTTATATTTAGACTTTTTTAGCACCAAAAAGTAATCAAGGAGAAGATATTTAATATGCCCAAAACCAAGACCCCCGATCGAGTCCACCTCAACCAAAACAAAGAAATCTTGCCCCTACCAAATTTAATAGAGATTCAAACCGATTCATACCGCTGGTTTATCGAAAATGGCTTGAAAGAATTATTCGAAGAAGTCTCGCCTATTGAAGACTTTACAGGCAAAAAATATGCCCTTTATTTCCGCGATTATCACTTCGAAGACCCAAAATATACTGAAGCTCAAGCCAAAGAGAAAAATATTAGTTATGAATCAAGCTTACGGGCAGACATAGAGCTAGTCAACAAGGAGACTGGCGAGGTAAAAACTCAAGAGATTTTCTTGGGTGATTTTCCTATTATGACCGAACGTGGCACCTTTATTATTAATGGTGTCGAAAGAGTTGTGGTATCACAGTTAGTACGCTCACCGGGCGTATTTTTTACAACTGATAGTAGTGTGAATAATGATTACCTTGGAGCTAAGATAATTCCTAGTCGTGGTGCTTGGCTTGAAATTGAGACTGCTGTCAATGGTGTGATGAGTGTTAAGATTGACCGTAAACGTAAGCTACCAGTGACCACATTACTGCGTGCTTTTGGATATGGTACCGACAAGGAGCTGAAGGAACTTTTTGCTGAAGTTGATAAGGGCGAGATGAAGTTTATTGATGAGACGATTGCTAAAGATCCATCGAGTAGTACGGCTGAAGCGCTGATGGAAGTTTATCGCCGAATTCGACCTGGCGATCTGGCCACCGTTGATAACTCAAAAAGCTTAATTGACTCGATGTTTTTCGATTTTAAGCGCTATGACTTTTCTAAAGTTGGACGCTATAAGATCAATAAGCGTTTAGGTTTGAAAGTTGCTAATACACCTGAAAATCGAGTTTTACGAAAAGAAGATTTGATCGAGATTATTCGTGAGATTATCCGAATGAGTAATGATGGTGTTCAAGGAGAGGACATTGATCACTTGGGTAATCGTCGCTTGAAAATGGTGGGTGAGCTAATTCAGGCCAAGTTTAGGATCGGTTTGTTGCGGATGGAGCGGATTGTCAAAGACCGTATGAGTGTAGCTGATCCAGAAGCGATTACTCCTGGTCAATTAATCAATGTCCGTCCGATTGTTGCTAGTGTGAAAGAATTTTTTGCCTCGCACCAATTGAGCCAGTTTATGGATCAGATTAATCCACTGGCTGAGATTGTGCACAAGCGTCGCCTAAATGCTATGGGGCCGGGTGGTTTATCACGTGAGCGAGCTGGTTTTGAAGTACGTGACGTGCATCGCACTCATTATGGTCGAATTTGTCCGATTGAAACACCAGAAGGTCCAAATATCGGCTTGGTTTCTACTCTAGCAACTTATGCTAGAGTTAATGAATATGGCTTTATTGAGAGCCCATATCTAAAGGTCATCAACGAAGCACCAGTCAAGAAGGCTGTTGGTGAGATTGCTCGCAAACTTATTAAAGATGCCAAAGGAAATACTATCTTAAAAGTTGGTGATAAGATTAACCAGGCAACCATTACTAAGCTGGAAAAAGCTAAAATCGAATCAGTTCCGGTTAAAGCTCGGTTGACTAAAGAGGTAGTCTATCTTGATGCAGCTGATGAGGAGAAAGCAGTTATTGCCCAGGCAAACACACCAACCGATGCAGAGGGATACTTTGTTGATGCTCGTGTTTCAGTTCGTGGCTTGAACGGAGAGGCTGACGAGGAAGTTGCCGACAATGTTAGCTATATGGATGTTTCTTCGAAGCAGATTGTCAGTGTGTCAACGGCTCTAATCCCATTTTTAGAGCATGATAATGCTAAACGCGCACTGATGGGTGCGAATATGCAACGTCAAGCCGTAGCCTTGGTTCGTCCGCAGGCACCGGTAGTTGGTACTGGCATTGAGGCAAAAGCCGCTCAAGATTCTGGCCAAGTTATCTTAGCAGAAGCTGAAGGTGAAGTTGTCAGTGCTAGTGCTGAGGCTGTCAATGTTAAATATAAAAATGGTCATAGCAAAACTCATGAGTTGATTAATTTTACTCGTTCTAATCAGGGTTCGTCCATTCATCAGCGTGTTTTGGTGAATACTGGACAAAAAGTTAAGAAGGGTGATGTTTTAGTCGATGGTATGAGTACTGTAAATGGCGAATTGGCTCTCGGCCAAAACGTCTTGGTGGCTTTTATGCCATTCAATGGTCTTAACTATGAGGATGCAATTATCATCTCACAGCGTCTTGTGCGAGATGATCGTTATACATCTATTCATATTGATACTCATCAGATTGATGTTCGTGACACCAAGCTAGGTCCAGAAGTGGTGACCCAGGATATTCCTAATGTTAGCGAAGAAGCACTCAAAGACTTAGACGAGCAAGGCATCGTGCGGATTGGTGCCGAGGTTGGTGCGGGTGACATCTTAGTTGGTAAAATTACCCCTAAAGGCGAGACCGATCTATCAAGTGAAGAGCGATTACTACGTGCGATTTTCGGAGAGAAGGCACGTGATGTCAAAGATTCGAGCTTGCGCTTGCCTAATGGTGCTATAGGTAAGGTTGTTGGCGTTAAGATCTTGAGCCGAGAGAATGGTGACGAGTTGCCAGCCGGTGTTTTAGAGCAAATCTATGTTGATGTTGCTCAAATGCGCAAGATTTCAGTCGGTGATAAAATGGCTGGTCGTCATGGCAATAAAGGCGTGATATCTCGTATTTTACCAGTTGAAGATATGCCTTACACTGCTGATGGTGTGCCAGTTGATATCATTTTGAATCCGCTAGGTGTTGGAGCGCGTATGAATTTGGGTCAGATTTTGGAAACTCATTTGGGTTGGGCTGCCAGGGCTTTGGGCTATACTGTAGCAACACCGGTGTTTGACGGTGTTTCAATTGAACAAATTAAGGGTGAGCTCAAGAAGGCTGGTTTACCTGAAGATGGCAAGGCTCAGCTTTATGATGGTTATACCGGTGAGCCGTTTGCTGAGAAAACTACGATCGGTGTTAACTATATGCTCAAGCTTCAGCATATGGTTGATGACAAGATTCACGCTCGATCAACCGGCCCTTACGCTATGGTGACCCAGCAGCCACTGGGTGGTAAGGCTCAGATGGGTGGTCAGCGCTTTGGCGAGATGGAAGTTTGGGCGTTAGAAGCTTATGGTGCTGCAAATAGTTTGCAAGAAATTTTGACGATCAAATCTGATGATGTGATTGGTCGTTCGAAAGCCTACGAATCAATCATCAAAGATGAAGAGATTAAGGGTCCACGAATTCCTGAGTCTTTCCATGTTTTAGTGAAAGAGTTGCAGAGTCTTTCGTTGGCAGTCGAGCTTGAGAAAACTGATGGCGCAGAACTTGATGCAGAAGAGCTAATCGCCGGAGCAATCAAGGAAGAGGTGACCGAGCTAGGGAATGATAAGTTGCTCGAAGGGGAAGAGGCTAGCTCGGAAGCACCTCCGGTCGATCTAGAGTCTGGAGGGGAGGATGATTTCGTCGCTCTAGCCGAGCAAGCTAACTCAGCCACAGAAGATACTGGTGTAAGTGAGGGAGAGGAGAAATAACATGATTCCAGCAACAGACCAAACTACAATTGATTTTGAAGCTATTAGCCTGTCGATGGCTTCACCGGACCAAATATTAAACTGGTCTAATGGTGAAGTGACTAAGCCAGAAACAATCAATTACCGCACTCAGAAGCCAGAAAAAGACGGTCTTTTTTGCGAAAAGATTTTCGGTCCAACTAAAGATTGGCAATGTTATTGCGGTAAATATAAAGGGATCCGGTATAAGAGCATAGTTTGTGATAAGTGCGGTGTGCTTGTGACTCGCTCGATTGTACGGCGTGAGCGCATGGGCCACATTCATTTGGCTGTACCAATTGCCCATATTTGGCTTTTGCGCGGTACTCCATCAAGTATTGGTTTAGTGCTAAATATGGGGGTTCGTGACCTAGAACGAGTAATCTATTTTGCAAATTTTGTTGTTATCGACGTCAATGATGAGGCTCGCAATAAAGCGTTAAAAGATTTGGCTGAAGAATTTAAGACTCGACGGGCAGATATTATCAAAAAGCATGACGCAAAAGAGGGTCAGATGCTCGCTAAGGAAGTCGAGGCTGAGCTAACTGAGCTAGAAGCTAATTATTCGACTGCCAAAACAGAATTGCAGAGTCTAGCCAAGTATCAGTTGCTACCAGAAGGCCGATATCGAGAATTAAACTTGAAATTTGGTGAAGTCTTTCGAGCTAAAATTGGTGCTGAGGCGATTCGCAATTTATTAACCGAAATTGACCTGGATAAATTAGCTCAAGATTTACGCGATGAAGCAGCCACATCAGCTGGGCAGAAGAAGAAAAAGGCCTTGAAGCGACTCAAGATGATTGAGGGAATGGTGCAGGCCGGCCTACGTCCGGAATGGATGATAACCACCGAATTGCCCGTTATACCACCAGACTTGCGACCGATGGTTCAGCTGGATGGTGGACGTTTTGCCGCCTCGGATTTAAACGATCTGTATCGACGAGTGATTAATCGTAATAATCGATTGAAAAAACTCTATGACCTCGAAGCTCCAGAGGTAATCTGTAGAAATGAAAAGCGAATGTTGCAAGAAGCAGTTGATGCTCTGATCGACAATAATGCCAGACGTGAGCGGACCGTTTCTGCGGCTGGTGGTCGTAAAAAGCCAAAGAGCTTGACCGACTTGCTGAAAGGTAAGCAAGGTCGCTTTCGCCAGAATCTTTTAGGTAAGCGTGTTGATTACTCAGGTCGTTCGGTGATCGTGATCGGACCGCATCTCAAACTTGATCAATGTGGCTTGCCGAAGATGATGGCCTTGGAACTATTTAAGCCCTTCGTAGTCGGCAGATTGATTGCACAAGGCTATGCTCACAACGTTAAAAGTGCTAGTCGAATGATTGAGCGTGCCCGAACTGAAGTCTGGGATACTCTCGATGAAGTGATCAAAGATAAGTATGTCTTATTAAATCGCGCGCCAACCCTACACCGACTTGGTATCCAAGCCTTCAAGCCAGTTTTAATTGAGGGTA
>CAZCIH010000030.1:0-732 GCA_964498855.1 uncultured Candidatus Saccharibacteria bacterium
TTAATTAAACCATAATAAAGGAGAGAATATGGAAAAGCTTCGTTTCGATATCAGCAAAAGTAGTCAAGAAAATGAATATTTTCGCCGAGTCTTATGGACTGGTGATAAATCACAGCTAGTATTAATGTCGCTAAAACCTGGTGAGGAGATTGGCGAAGAGGTGCATCAAGGCATTGACCAGCTCCTCTTCTTCACCGCCGGTTCTGGTAAGGCGATTTTAGAAGACCAGGAGTTTAGCTTTGAGACTGGTCAATGCGTAGTGGTACCAGCTGGCACCAAGCACAATTTCATCAACACCAGCGATCAAGATAGTGTCAAACTCTACACTGTCTATTCTCCAGCCGAACATCCAGATGACACGGTTCATCAGACTAAGGCAGAAGCAGATGAAGCTGAGCACGATCACTAGACAAAAAAGATAGAATAGTCAAAAAATAGTGCGATAGCCCATCAAAATATCTACTTTTTTGCTAACCGTTGTAATTTTTACATCGTATCTTTCAGGTTAATAATAACATAATACTATTGACAGTTCGTATTTTGTTCGTTTATAGTATTGCAAGCTAAAGATTTACGAAAGGAGATGGCATGCTTGCTGCTGTTACTAGCTATAGCAATACTGGACTTGACTGTCAGCGTATTAAAGTAGAAATTGATATTCATAATGGACTTCCCGGCTTTACAATTGTTGGGCTGGCTCAAAAGTCGGTCGAGGAATCAAAGGAGCGCATT
>CAZCIH010000030.1:742-6484 GCA_964498855.1 uncultured Candidatus Saccharibacteria bacterium
GGAGTGCGATTCAAAATAGTGGCCTCAACCTACCACCTAAGAGAATAACAATCAACCTAGCACCAGCTGACCTACCAAAAAGTGGCACTGGCTTCGATCTCGCCATGGCGATAGGCATTCTAGCCTCCTCAAAACAAATACCAAGCCTAACGGCAGATTGTGCTTTCTACGGTGAGCTCGGCCTCGATGGTACGATCAGGCCAGTTCGAGCAGCCCTAAATGTTAGCCATCAAGTAGCTGTCGACAAAGTCAGCCATCTCTTTATTGCCCAAGACAATGCCACCCAAGCAGCACTCATTAAAGATATTAATGTTTATCCGGTTACTAATCTTGCTCAGCTAGTTAAGCATCTGCTAGGTGAACAGACCATATCACCACTACCGCAGACCAAGCTCAAAACCAGCCAGTCCTCCGCTATAAAAAATGAGGATATGGCCAATATATATGGGCAGGATCAAGCTAAACGAGCCTTGGAGATTGCCATCGCGGGTAATCACAATATCATACTGTCTGGACCCCCAGGAGCCGGTAAAACTATGTTGGCTCGCGCTGCTGCCCAACTCTTACCTTCACCTAGCTTTGATGAAGTAATTGAAATTAGTCGATTGCATAGCCTAATCAGCCAAGATTACGACAAAATATATCAGGAGAGACCTTTTCGTAGTCCACACCACACCACCAGTGATATTGCTTTAATTGGTGGCGGTCAATTCCCTCGCCCAGGAGAAATTAGCTTGGCCCATCGGGGCATTTTATTTCTCGATGAGTTTGCCGAGTTCCCCCGTCATGTACTTGAATCTCTCCGTCAGCCACTCGAAAGCAATATCATTACCGTCTCCAGAGCAAAAGCCAGTCTAGAGTTTCCAGCTGATTTTATTCTGATTGCAGCCCAAAATCCATGTCCTTGTGGCTATTACGGTGATAATGTTAAAACCTGCAGTTGTAGCCCTCAGCAACTTAGCCGATATCAACATAAATTATCCGGACCATTACTTGATCGAATTGATCTTCAGGTCAACCTGGCTCGCACTCAAAGTGACCAATTATTGGCCCGACAAGCAGGACAAACCAGTGCTCAAATCAAAAAGCGTATCAATATAGCTCGAGAGCGACAAAAGATTCGTTATCAGGGGTCATCCTACCAAAATAATAGCCAAATACCAGCTTCAGATATGGATAAATGTTGTAAAATTAACAATGAAATACGAGAAATAGCTTCTAAAGTGCTTGCAAATCTACAACTCTCTGCCCGTGGCTATAGTCGAACCTTAAAAGTTAGTCGTACTATTGCTGATCTGGAAGGAGCTGACCATATCGAATTACATCACTTCACCGAAGCACTTCAGTATCGCTTTAGCTAGAACATTGGAATAACTTAGAGTTTAATTAAATGATAAACAGCTGGGCCCACCCCAGTATGCTGAAATAGTATCCAGAGCACAATTAAACAAGCTAAAATCGAGCCAGATATAACAAGTGACCGATGGACATCAGCTTTGACATAATCATGACCATCAGAGGAGTTGGAAGCTGATTTTTTCTTTGCAAAACGATCCGGCTTGATCGCCTCTGTGGTCTGAACAATATCTTTGCTCCGATCATCAACTTCTATATTATCAGATTGGACCGCTGGCATTGCAGCTGCTGATGGCTGGACGTGATGCTTTTTCTTCTTAGTAGGTCGATTGCCTTGAAATTTCTTTTTTGACTTCTTTTTCTTCGCCACTATTGTCTCCTCCGGTTTGCTATCTGTCATTTTACTGCAGTAGGCTGCGGTTGCCAAGCTAGCAGTGAGATAGATATAATATGAATTAGATTATTTTGGGGTTGGAAGTATTGGAAATTGTACTACTTATCATTGTCTTGCTCCTAATTGCTAGTAACGCTTATTGTATTTGGCAAATTACCGGTCTAAAAAATAGCTATGGCCACTTTTTTGATAAAACTAATCCTAAAAGTGTTGAGCACCTCCTCAAAGACTACTCCACTCAAGTCAAAGACACTTCCGCCAAGCTAGATGAGCTAGCTACCTTCGCCGCCAAATTACACCAAGCTGGCTCAATCGCCTTGACGAAGATTGGTATGATTCGTTTTAACCCCTTCAACGACACCGGTGGTGACCAGAGCTTCTGCCTCGCTGCATTGGATAGTCATGATGATGGTTTTATCATCTCTAGTATCCACGCCCGTACTGGTACGCGGGTCTATGCAAAAGAAATCAATCAGGGAAAAAGTAAACATAACCTCTCGGATGAAGAAGCAATCGCTCTGAAACGAGCTTTGGCTGTCAAACCTCCTAACCTGAGGGGCTCGTGAAGCTTTTTGGCAAGAAAAAACCCGGATTAAAGCTGGAAATCAGTGCCGAATATTTTATTGCTGCTCCAGTAGAAGCCAGCGGTCGAATTGAAACTGATTCGGATATATTACTTGATGGCCGGTTCAAAGGTTATATTAAAACTGGTGGACTAATTGAGATTGGTGAAAACGCAAAAGTAGAAGCCACCCTTTCGGGTCGCGCCGTCATCATAGAGGGTCAAATTGATGGCAAGATATCAGCTCGCGATGACGTACAAATTAGTCGTTGTGCAATTGTTAGTGGAGAAATATATAGTAGCCAAATCGAAATCGAGAAAGGTGCCCTGGTCAAAAGTAAAATTGAGGTTAGTCGGTAATGTATCAGTATATCGCATTGGTTCACGACCATCACAAATCTGAGCAAGAGTCATATAGTATTATCAAAAAGTTGCTTTCAAGTAGCCAGATAGATGGCGAGCACCAAGTTGTATCTAGTCTGGATGGAGTTCGACAAGCCACTCGCTTAGCCACAAAAAATGCTAAAACCCTGGTTGCCATCGGGGACGATGACTGTTTTAATACTCTTGTTGATATTATTGCCACCAGCGATACTCCTGAATTAGTGGCCGGTTATATACCTCTATCAAAACACCAAACCGCAGCTACCAAGCTATTAGGAATACGGTCAGAGCGTGATGCCATCTCTACTCTGACAGCTCGTAAGCTTCACCAATTCTCCATGTTGTCTGTCGATGATGGCTATTTTTTGAGTCAATTAGACTTGGTAGTTGATAGCGACCAAGATTCCGACAAGTTAATCGAGTGTGTTATTGATGACCAATTAACCATCAAGGCAAATAGTCGCCGCTTGCTATTCACTAACCTCATTGACCAAGTTCAGTCCCAGCAAAAGAATCTACTCGTAGAAGGCTTCAGTCAAATTGACTACAAAACAAATTCCCACCAACCATTCATTCGTCTGCCCTACCTGAAAAATAAGCCCCTCCAGCAGAATCAAGCAATTTTCAGGCTTCTAGCCAATGAAATTAAAATCAAGACCAACGGTCAGTCTTTTGTTGATCGAGTTAAGGCAGATAGTACGATTAATATTGGGCAAAAGATAAAGCCTGTCAAAGTAATTGTGAAAAAACACCGGACGGACTAAAAGCCTTGATAAAGACCCTAAACAGTGTTATTATAGCCGAGAGCTTTTTAGGAGATAAACAATTAAAAACAGAGTGAGGCTAAATCACGAGATTCGCGCAGCCAAACTAAGGCTAATCGATGCTGATGGTACCCAACTGGGGATCGTTAGCCTAGGAGACGCCCTTGAGCAAGCTGAAAGCAAGGGTTTCGATTTAGCAGAAATATCTCCCAATACTGACCCGCCAGTCGCCAAATTGCTAGACTGGGGAAAGTATCAGTACGAAAAAGAAAAGCAAGCTGCTAAAAGCCGTAAAAAACAAAAAAATATCGAATTAAAACAGGTTCGCTTAGGACTCAAGACCGATAAACATGATATTATGGTCAAACAACGTGCCACTACTAAATTTCTAGAAAGTGGCCACAAGGTGAGAGTCAATCTCCGCTTCCGAGGCCGTGAAATCACCCACCCAGACCTAGGTCGATCAGTCCTTGAAGGCTTTTATCAGCCCCTTAAAGAATTAGCTGATCTAGAGCAAGCACCCAGCCTTAGTGGTCGCGAGCTATCTATGATCTTAGCAAGGAGAAAAGATGCCAAAACTCAAAACTCGCAAGACAATAGCCAAGAGAGTCAAGCTTAGTTCCGCTGGAAAGATTTTGCGGCGCAAAGCAACTCGTGCTCACAAGCTAACCATTAAGTCTGCTTCGCGTAAGCGGGCATATACTCTTGCTCACGGTGTTGGCGCTGGAGATGGTAAAAATATTAAGAAAATGCTAGGACTATAGTCAATGAGAGTTAAACGTAGCGTCACAGCACGCAAAAGACACAAAAAAGTACTTAAAATGACTAAGGGCATGAGCCATGCTCGTACATCGTCATACCGCAAGGCTAATGAAGCCGTCCTCAAAGCATTGTCATACCAATATCGTGATCGACGCAATCTCAAACGTGACATGCGCTCACTTTGGATTACCCGTATCAGTGCAGCGGTTGAACAATATGACATGTCTTACTCAGTTTTTATGGCTAGGCTAGCTAAGGCAAATATTAAGCTTAATCGCAAAATGCTAGCAGAAATTGCTGTAAATCAGCCAAAAGCATTTGAACAAATCGTCAAAGCCATTTAAAAATTTTCAACGAAACGGAATTGAACTATATATATTACTCTCTGGTGTGGACCAGAGAGTAATTTGGTATAAACCTAAACCGCTTTTAATGCCTGAATTGGTCGCTTGCGAGCAGCTTTAATAGCCGGAGCGACTCCAAAAATAATGCCAATCGCCACCGACACACCAAATGCTAAGCCAATCGCCCTAAAAGAAAATACGGGCGTAATACCAGCTAAGTGTTTGATCGGGATACTTGCCCCATAAGCTAGTAGCACACCGACTAAACCACCCATAAATGACAAGACTACCGCCTCAATCATGAATTGCCCCATAATATTCCCAAAAGTTGCCCCAATTGCCTTCCTAATACCGATTTCGCGAGTTCGCTCGCTGACAGACACGAGCATGATGTTCATAATGCCGATACCGCCAACCAACAGCGAAATTGAAGCAATTGCCGCCACAAAGGTAGTTAGTAGATCAAGAATCGAGCTTATAGTGCCAAGTAAATCCTCTTGGGTTAAGACACTAAAATCATCCTGACCACCATGATTATCTTTGATGGCTCCTTCCAGCTGTTGCTTGACGCTGGCGACATTGGTCGAATCATCAACTTTCGACATAATTCTAAATATTTGACTGGTTCCAGTTAGCTTAGTAGCTGCAGAAAACGGAATATAGGCCAGATCGTCATTACTGGCAGCAGCACTTAAGCCCCCACCGTCACCCGATTGCTTAATCAGCCCGACGACCTTAAAATTTTCACCCCGAATATTAACATACTTGCCTACAGCATTAGCCTGTCCAAATAAACTGGTTTTAACATTTGCTCCCAGCACCACAACATAGCTTTGCATTTCATCATCCTGAGCTGAAAAGAATGATCCATTGGCTATATCAATACTCCTGACATTTGCATAGTCTGATGTAGTAGCTACAACATTTGCTGAAGAAGCAGTCTGCCCATTGCGTTGCACTACTCCTGATAATATTTCTATTGGGGCAACCGCAATAACATGCTTGGTATCTTGAACGGTTTGCAAGTCTTTCTGGGTTAAAGTTGAGGTACCAAAGGTGCCAGCAAAGCCACCTCCGCGCTGTCCATTGCCAGAACCACCTATCTTACCAGATGTCAGAGTTAATATATTTGTACCAAGGTCAGATATTTGGCCACTAACCTGTTTCTTAACCCCG
>CAZCIH010000030.1:6494-8330 GCA_964498855.1 uncultured Candidatus Saccharibacteria bacterium
CAAGACTGCCGCCACACCGATAATAATGCCAAGCATTGTCAGAAAAGAACGTAGCTTAGCCGAACGAATACTCACTAGCGCCAGCTTCAGGTTTTGCCACCACATTATTTATTCCTCCTGATAAGCCCGTCACGAACCTCAACAGTTGTCTTGGCATAATCAGCCACTTCTGGATTATGTGTTACTACAACTATAGTCACCCCTTTTTTATTCAGCTCCCTCAGTAATTGCATAATTTCCTCACTCTTTTTCGTATCTAAATTGCCTGTCGGCTCATCAGCCAAAACTAAGCTGGGACGATTAACTAAAGCCCGAGCAATAGCAGCTCGCTGGACCTGACCACCTGATATTTGGCTTGGTTTATTTGTTAGCTTATCACCTAAGCCAACTCGCTTGAGTACTTCGCTTGCCCTGGTACGGCGGCGGGAGGCTCGAATATTTTGATAAATCATCGGCATTTCAACATTCTGTAATAAGTTTAACCTAGGTAAGAGATTAAATGCCTGAAAAACAAAGCCAATATTATCTCGACGCAGACGCGCCAGCTTACGATCGCTCAGATTAGATACATCGGTGCCCTCGAGTAAATATTGACCGGTAGTTGGCCGGTCAAGTAGGCCAATAATATTCATCAATGTCGATTTACCCGAGCCGCTCGGCCCCATAATAGCAACAAAGTCACCTGGCATTACAGTCAAACTAACACCATTGAGAGCATCTAGCACCCCAGCCTCATCATCATATCGCTTGGTAACATTTTTTATCTCAATAACCGGCTTAGGGGCGTTCATATATAAAACTCGTTAAGTAATTTTTATCAGTCGAGATAGTAATTTCTGCTTGATTCGGGTTAGTCTTATTATAAACCACATCAGCAGACGATGCAGCTGCCAAACTATAACCAGACGGTACAACTACCCTCTGGTGAATTTTTTGCTCCCAGCCGGCTGTCTGCTTCTCAAACAAGCTATTGACCACTAAGCGCTGAGCCAAATCATATCGAAAAGGTAATTGATAGCGTAGCTTTATGGTTTTAGTCTGCTTCGGAGCAGTATTAAACCAAAAGGCCATTGTATTATAGCCGGACTCCTTAGCCTGGTTGATTTGCCCGACCTCCGAGCTAGCGTCTAATAATTGACTACCATTGGGTAAAGCCAATTTGGCGTAGTTGATATTATCTCCCACCAACCAACGCTCCTTGCCATCATGCGGATCGACATATTTATGCAGATAATCAGAGCTATGGTAGCGAGTGAGTTCCAGATCAACCACGGCTGTACCATCTTCAGCAATTGTCAGAGTCTGATTGATAGTCTGCTGGACAAATGGACTACTTTTATTACCGCCAACATTTTCTTCTGCTACCAATAAGTAATTTCCATCAAAAGACTCCAATTTCCCATCAATACCGATCTGATCCAAGCTAGTTTGTGTCTTCTTGTCTTTTGAATAAGCCATAATCTGCTTTTGCTCAATTAACGGCGAAATGACATCACTATAACCCAGTAGGGTCTTAAGGTCTTGCCGACTGAGCCGACTCAACACCTCCGTACCCAATACAGAAAGAATGGTCTTGGGGTCATTACCGGCCTTCTTATCATCACCCGATTCAACTTCTAGCTGGACTGTTTGTAAAATATTTTCTGATGTCACCGTAATACCATAATCATTTAACTTAATAGGGCCGGTTTTCTTCAAAATTTCCTTTAAAACTACTGGTGTAATTGCTACAACATTATCTGGATCGATACCACTTTCAGCCTTAAAGTATTTGGCAGCATTTATTGCATCTTCCTGCCAATTCAAGAATATACCGCTATCACGCAAATGCATTTT
>CAZCIH010000031.1:0-8239 GCA_964498855.1 uncultured Candidatus Saccharibacteria bacterium
GGCACTGGCATTGCACTAGAAAATCTTGACGAGTATATGCGTAGTGTTATTTCTAATCGATGAAAAGTCTTAAAGTAAAATTCTCCAAGTTAAGTCTCGAGCAACTGATCTATGTGGGTATGATATTACTAATTGTTGCCATGCCTTTTCACGCCTTTTTGGCAACTTATCTTGGTAGCATCACTCATTTAGGTCATAACATCCAGGCATGGAAAGAAATTATTATCGTTGTTATGACAATAATTGCAACGATCTATTTGTTTAATCGTAAAGAAGCTCGACCCAAGCTTGATCGTATGAATTACTTAGTGGTCGCAATTGTCATATTGGCACTCACTATAAGTTTAATTAAGTATGGTTCTTTGTCCGCCCTTTTGTTTGGTATAAAAACTGATTTAGTACCCCTACTTGTCTTTGTGATTGCGCAGATTGTGGCAACTAAATTCGATGATAGCAAAGTATATAATCTAATTGTCTGGCCAGCTTTTATTGTCTCTTTGCTAGCAATCTTGCAGGCCTTGGCAATTCCACCAGATCTACTTTCTCAGCTCGGCTACAACAATTCTACAATTGTACCGGCGCAGTATGTTGATCCAACCACCATGGCGTTGCGTGCTTTTTCCACTCTAGGCGGGCCGAATCAGCTTGGGGCATATTTGATACTACCAATCACCTTGGTGATGGCTCGCTTGACCGAAAGATTTGACCCAAAGAAAGCCTTAATTTTAACTAGTCTTTTGGTGGGGCTTTATCTAACCTATTCGCGTAGCGCTTGGATAGGTGCCGGGCTAGCCATAATAGCGACAATACTCGTTAGGGCAAAGCAGCGCAATAGGATAAAAATTGTGGCTGGAATATTAATTAGTCTGGTCACTGTACTTCTTTTATTTATCTCTCGAAATTTTTGCAACCCCAACAATTTTATACAATATTATTTATTACATGGTAATTGCACTAATCATACACTCCAAGGTTCCGACCAAATCAGACTAGATTCACTGAGCAAAGGTTTAGGAGCGATTGCTAATAATCCGCTTGGTCAAGGTTTGGGGAGTGCTGGTCCAGCTAGTTATCACGCACTTAAATCTTTAATTACTGAAAACTGGTACCTACAAATTGCAATAGAGATTGGCTTAGTCGGACTAGCACTAGTCTTGGTATTTTTAGGGCTTAATGCCGTTGAACTTTTGCGTGATGCTGTTAGTCAAAAAAACTTAGCCAGCTTGAGTCTTTTTGCCAGCTTGATCGGGCTGATTGGTACCAATATGTTTTTACATAGCTTTAGCGATAGTACTCTTGCGATCGTTTTCTTTGCTATGATGGGGATACAGCACGGGAGAAGACAATGAAGATTGCGATCGTCCATGATTGGTTAAATGTTAAGATCGGTGGGGCTGAGTCAGTATTTTTTGAGCTTGCTAGAATCTATCCAGAAGCTGACTTATTTGCTTTAATCTGTGATTATCCAAAATTTGGACAATATATTGGTGGTCGTCCGATTAAGACTAGTCGCTTGCAGGCCTTTCCAAATTTTATTAAAAAACGCCCCCAACTACTTTTGCCCTTTATCAAAAAATCTGTTACCAAACTAAACTTTGATGAATACGATTTAGTTATCTCAAGTTCAACTGCGTGGGTGAAGAATATTCAGCTCAAACCCACCACCAAGCATCTTTGCTACTGTCATAGTCCGGCTCGGATGTTGTGGGATAGCTGGGGTGGCTATCTCGATAGACAAAAAGTATTTGGCCTCAAGCTAGGTCCGATTGGTAAATATTATGTCTCTGGAGTTGTTTCAAAATTACGGGTGTGGGATCAGGAGGGATCGGCTGGAGTAACTGAGTTTATTGCGAATAGTGAATTTATCGCCAAGCGGATAAAGAAGTTTTACGGTCGTCAATCGAAGATAATTTACCCTCCAGTCAAAACTAAACTCTTCAGCCAGCAATATAAAACCACCAAGCAAGACTTTTATTTAATTTTATCTGTATTGAGTACTTACAAAAATATCACCCTTGCGATAAAAGCTTTTGTGAAGAACGGAAAAACTTTAGTAATTGCTGGAGATGGCCCTCAGGCCGATGAACTACGCCAACTAGTCAGCTCCAGTCCAAACATCAAACTAGTTGGGCGTGTCAGTGAGGCGGAGAAGATCCGTTTATTGCAGCAGGCCAAGGCACTGATTTTTCCTGGGGTTGAGGATTTTGGTATCACACCAGTCGAGGCGATGGCGGCCAGTACTCCAGTAGTAGCACTTTCTGCTGGAGGAGTGCGTGAAACTGTCATTGATAAAAAGACCGGTATATTTTTTAGCCAATCCAAGGTCTCCGATCTCAATCACGCTATCGAACAAGTAGAGAAAACTACATTTGATTCGACTGCATTGATTAATCAAGCTCAAAAATTTGATGAGAAAATATTTGAATCGTCTATCAAGGCAGAAGTTAAGAGATTAATGGCAAAAGAATGAAAACTGACCTAAAGAAAGATAATCGCATCGATATTTTAGGGGTGCAAATAGACGGCTTAACACCAAGCCAAAGTATTGATATGATGGCAGATTATATCAAAGCAGATCATCATAAAAGTATGACCGTAGTTAAGCCCTATGTTGAGTTTATGACTAGAGCACATCATGATGAAAAAATAAGGCAAATTCTCAATCAGGCAAATTTATGCTTGCCAGATGGAATCTCGTTACAGTGGGCGGCCAGCTTCTTGTATGGCCAGCCGAGCTATCGGCCGACTCTTTTTAGTTACATTAAGAGTCTGGTGGTGCTCATTCAGCGACCAACTTGGCGCAATCAAATCATCCCAGAGCGTGGCGCTGGAGTAGATGCCACCAAGAAGCTTTTAGCCCGAGCCGAACGAGAGGGCTGGCGAGTTGGTATCGTTGGTGGTAAACAAGAAAATGTAGCCGATAGAAAAACTGCTATTACAAATATTTTTCCTGAACTCGAGCTAATACAAATATGGCCAGGATATTTTAATGACTCCGAAGAAAAAAAAATAGTTGAGCAGATCAAGTCTAGTCGACTCGATGTTCTATTCGTTGCGCGCGGTTTTCCATTGCAGGAATACTTTATTGATTCTTATCAAAAATCAGGTTTAGCCAAGATTTTAATCGGTGAGGGAGGTAGCTTTGACTATGACCAGCTGGGCGGTAAGCTTAAACGTGCTCCGCAAGCGTGGCGTAAAATTGGAATAGAGTGGTTTTGGCGATTAATCTTACAACCAAAGCGAATTGGTCGAATGCTGAGCATACCTCACTTTACTTGGCTAGTTTATTGTCAGGCCAAAAGTAAAAAATAACCTTTACGCTTATGATATTTACTTCTATAATTTAATGTAGACATAAGTATATTCGATATGGTTCAATGCCCTGATTGCGAAGAAAAAAATAAGATCGTAATTGCTGGCAAGGTCTTTTGTGCTAATTGCGGCACACCATGGCAAGCCAGTCAACCGAAACCCAAGGGAGAGGCGAGTGGAAATTTAACGCAAGTTTCTTCAGCTTTATCGACACCGAAAAAACCAGCCCCTGTACCTAGCACCACTCTGGCTGCCTCGGTAAAACCTACTCGGTCTCCTCAAAACGAATCAACCGCTCCAGTTCAATCTAAAATAAAGCCACAGCCTAGCAAGCCAAAAACCGACGAGAAGTCATCATCTCCAAAACCAGTGGTTAAGGCTCAGGCGGAATTCCCTCAGGCTCAAAAGATTGAAAATATTGACGATCGTTTAGCTGATTATAAAAAATCGAATCCCACAAAATCTTTCGTTCAAGAGCCTAAAAAAACTATTGTTAAAGAGATTAGTAATCTGCTGTCAGTCCCTTCACCTGCCTCGATACTACCTAATATGGATGACGAGAAAGCGGACATTAAGCCAGTCATACCACATTCACCAATTGGCGATCTGGAGGATGAGCCACTCACTTCCTCGACTGCAGTAGAGTCAGATAATCATGGTGTGGCATCAAATCTTAATCTCGTTGATGATAAAGTCTTGGCTTTAAGTCAACAGCCTGTTGCTATTCAGCCTATTCCAAGTGAGCGAATCGCCGCTGCGATAAATGAGGTTATGACAACTCAAAAGACCACATCGTCCTCTGGAATTAAGCCGACATCAGTCAGGGGTGTCAACACTAAGACTTTCGAGTCTAATTCTCCGATTAGCCTTAATTTGCGTTCTCCACGAGAGCGCCTGCAAACGGCCAATAATATTCCCCAATCAGAGGTGATAAATAAATTCCAAGCCACCCCGCCTCCAGCAGTACCAGTCAAACATGTCACTGCTCCGCCACCTCCACCGCCGCCCAAGAAAACAGCTCCTCCTAGTCCAGCAAAAGCTACTGAGGCTGAGACTTTCCATGATTTAGCTAAAACCATCCCGATCAAGCAGCCCGATCCAATCAAGGTGGCCGCTGTGCCGAGCCCAACAGTTACCTCTCAGCCAGCACCTCAAGCCAAGCAAGCAAGCCAAGCCTTGGATGATCTGACAAAAATAATAGGTCAGCCTGATGAGTCAAGCTCCAGCCAAACAGCCACGGCTAGTCCCAGCGTTCCTAAAGCTACCAACAAACCTGACCCTATCGCTGTAGCTCGAGCCGCCACAGTCACCCCCAAAGAGCAAGTAGAGGCAGGGCCAGCTGAGCATATTGGCAGTGAAATAGTTTCTCTCGATAAAGATGATGAATCTATCCTGAGTGATGCCGAATTTAAACAGCTTTCCGATGTAAAAGCTAGCCCAACAATCAAAACCACTGGCCCTGATACAATCAGCCAGGTGCCACAAAAAAGTAGTGAGACAAAGGTGTCTCCAACCCCTGCTGAAGCAACCCCACAATCAACCCCGACTAAGCCAAAAACTCTCAAACCACTAGATATAACCTTGCAAAATACAAAAAAACCAGCTTCTTCAGCGACTACTTCAAACGTAGCAGATTTGGCAAAGAAATCTGACCATATCACTGTTTTACCACCATCTCCAGATGGTATTGCCCCTGGTGCTGCCTTTAAGCCTAGCCAGGCTGTCGATTATCCGGTCATGAAGCAAGAAAAGCCAGCCGAACCGATAGCAGAAAAAGATCTGACTGAGGCTAGTGCACTTGACTTAATTCACCAACGCGCTGCTGAGAAAGCCAAATTACCTCAAGCCAAGGTAGGCCATAGCTTTACGGCTAGTAGTGCGGTGATGAGTATTGTTGGTTTGATTTTGGTTGCAGGCTATATTTGGCAGGTCAATTATCCCAATCTAGCGTTTAAGGTTGCTGCCAGTAAGGCTGGTATAAGTGCTAACGCGCCCAGTTACGTACCAAGTGGCTGGAAATTAAGTAATAATATCAAGACTTCACCTGGTGTCGTGAGCTACAACATTGAAAGTGCGAATAACAAGCAGCAGGTCGCCATTACGCAAGCTAAAACTGATTGGGATTCGCAGGCTCTGGCAGAGAATTATGTTACCTCGAAATCAGCAAAATATTTAGCTCTGCAAGCTCAGGGGTTAACCATTTATATGTATGGGGACAATCAGGCTAGTTGGATTAACCATGGTAACTGGTACCGCCTAGAAGGTCAAAATCATGGTTTGGACCAAGATCAAATCATTAAGATTGCGACCAGCTTATGAGTGATCATGCTTGGGAAGAGCTTCTCGATGTAATCGACCAGAGATATGGCATTATTAGTCATCATACAGAGAAGCACCCATTGCCAGATAACCACGAGCTAGAAGCGACAGTTATTTCCGTTGTCTTCCATAAAGCTGATCAGGAGTACAAATTTGAGCGCATAATTAGCCCACGGATAATTGATAAAAAATCCTTTTATCATCGAAGTGGGGGAGCAAATCGGATAGAAAATGTCTATGACCCAACAGAAACTAGCAATAAAGTTATTCTTTATAGGAAAACCAACGATGATTGGGTCGAAATCAACCCCGAAGGCATATTTAAGTCCTAAAAGGTTACAAAAAACATCTTTACATCAGCTATAATAAGTATATGAAAGAAAATATTCGTGTTCGTTTCGCTCCAAGCCCGACAGGGCTAATGCATGTTGGAGGTGCTCGAACAGCATTGTTTAATTATCTGTTTGCCAAACATCATAACGGTCAATTTATTCTTCGCCTTGAGGATACCGATCGTGAACGATTTGTCGAGGAAGGCATTGAGCAGATTCAATATAGCCTAAAATGGCTTGGCCTAATTCCAGATGAAGGCTATTGGCATAATCAGCATATCGGAGCGCATGGGCCATACATTCAGTCCGAGCGCCTGAAACAATATCAAAAGCTAGCTTCTGAGCTAGTTGAAAAAGGACTGGCATATTATTCACGAATAACCCTACAGGATTTTGATGATCGCAAACAGCAAGCTATTAAGTCCAAACAGCCATTTGTTTATCGCCAAGCAATGGAGCCTAGCGTAGAGGGGGACGATAGCACAACGGGCAAATGGCCAATTAGACTAAAAGTCAGCTCTGGTAGCACCAAGTGGCTTGATCTAGTGCGGGGTGAATTTACGATTGATAATGATCTAATCGATGACTTCATTATCCTTAAGGCTGACGGCTTTCCAACCTATAATTTTGCCAATGTAGTCGATGACCATCTGATGCAAATTAGTCATGTAATTCGTGGTGATGAGTTTATCGCCAGCACTCCTAAACATGCCTTGCTATATGATTATTTGGGCTGGCACAGACCTCAATGGATTCATTTGCCAGTCATAAACGGAGCGGATGGCAAAAAGCTATCGAAACGCAATGGCGATGCCAATTTACTAGATTATCAAGCTAAAGGCTACATCCCCGAAGCCTTCCTGAACTATCTAGCTTTATTGGGATGGAATGATGGTAGTGAGCAAGAAATTTTCTCACGTGATGAGCTGATCAAGAAATTTGATATTAATCGTATTCAAAAAAGTCCAGCCATTTTTGATGTCCAAAGACTCGACTGGCTCAATGGACGATATATCCGAGAGTTTATCTCTGAGGTGGAGTATCTAGACCAGGTTCGAAATCAGCTCAAGAAAAGCGGAATAGATATAGATCAAGTTGACCATGATTTTTTCACTCGGGTAGCAAAATTGGAGCGGGAAAGACTAAAAACTTTCTCAGAAGCTGACGAGCTACTGGATTTCTTTTTCATTCCACCAAAAATAACCAATGAGTTAGCGAAGCTGGCTTGCGCAAAAGATTCAGCTGAAAAGATTGCCCATTGGCTCGAGCTATCGAGTAAAAAGCTAGCCGAATGTTCTCCTGGAATAGAATCAATTGAGCAAGCTTTACGTGACTTGGCTCAAGAAATTGATATAAAGACTGGTCAACTCTTTTATCCAATTCGCGTTGCCATTACAGGCAGAACGTCCGCACCAGGCTTATTTGAAACCATCGAGGCGCTCGGTTTGGTAGAGTCCCGACATCGAATCGATCGACTCGTCAAAAAACTACAACAATTCTAAAGAGCACTTTAAGGATTTTCTAATAATTCACGGAAGTTTAGTACTGAAAAACTCCCAGTTGTTGGAAAACTTGGTGGTGGATTTAGCTTGAGATAATTATCATAAGTCGATACCGTTGTATTATAGCCGTCAATTGTATTTCCACTGCCATTGACATAAGTCCAGGTCCAAAATAGATAGCTACTGATAGCACCGTAGACAGTGATCTTAGTCTTAACTTGATTACTACAGCTCGAAGCAAGGGTCGAGCTATCGTAGTACGAATGGCCTTTTTGTGCGAGAAGTGCAGCGTTGACCTCGAGAGTGCTTGGGGCTAAGTTGTTGACCTTAACATCGGATTGGGCAATTAAACCGATAGCCGAGCTACCATCTTTTGTTGAATACAGAATATCACCAGTAATTGTGATGGTTTTGTCACGAGCAGGAGTACTTGGTAAGTAAGCAGCAGCGATAGTCAAACGATCGCTATACTTTTCACCTGCCTTAGATTGTATCCAAACGTTATCCTCGACATAGACGAGCCCATTTGAAGGTCTTGGATAGTTTCCTACAAAAGTTCTATTCAGACTGTTACACCTTTCACGAGTAACACGATATACATCAATTGATTTATTAGATCTTAACTCCAGATAATATCCTAGTTTCGAGGCCGGATTTCCAGGGTTAGTTGGGGGTAGATAGACTCCATCTGCTTGGGCGTCAGTTTTTATTTTCTGTAAATCAGCCGTTACAGCATTAAAATCAACCTGCGGGACAGGGAATTGCCAAAATGAT
>CAZCIH010000032.1:0-8238 GCA_964498855.1 uncultured Candidatus Saccharibacteria bacterium
CGGTGGTGATGATTATCCATGCTGTACTTTTTGCTATATTTGGCATTGGTGCTCTAATAACAGCGGTATTTTCTTTGGTCAGCCTGTTTATCGGCAATAATTCAGAAGAGGGCATGGGCATTGTGCTAGGGACATCTTTGATTGTTTTTGTGCTATATGCAGCTGCTTTTCTCCGTGCTCTTTTGCCATTCAAGCCAACCCTTATTAGGAGATTATTTGTTATCATCATGATCACAGTAATTGGCTTGATGTGCTTCTTGGGCTTTATTGGGCCAGTCGCTGGAGCACGCTTGACTCGGACAGACCGGCTGATTGAATCAAATTTAAGTAGTTTACCCTATTCTATTGATGCTTATGTGCGTGATAATAATCGCTTGCCAACAAGATTGAGCGACTTATCCCTTAGAGAAGGAGAGAAAGAATTGGTAGATGAAAATCTAGTTGTCTATAAACCAATGACGTCTTCTTCGAGCACTTCTGATATTCTAAGGGATATCGGAGCTAACAGTAGTTCGTCCTACTCGAATGGCAAAACCGCCACGACGTATCGTTACCAATTGTGTGTAGATTATAAAAAAGCAAAAGAAGGTGAGTCATACTCAAGCTACGATAATGATAGTGACGGGTATAGAAATAGTGTATCCAACTACACGCACCCTGCCGGCAATGTCTGCTACAAGCTAAAAGTTACTAGTAATTAATCGCTAAGAAAGGTAATAAGACGATTTGTTGCCGATCATAGCCACTCGATGTGACTACTATCGGTGGCTTGTGCTACACTTTATATATGGAAATTGATCGATCTCATCAGATATATCCGACTGAAGTGGTATTGGTCCGCCATGGGCAGAGTGAGCTGAATGTTCGTCAGGCTATCGCCGAAGCTAATCATGAGATAGAAGAGATGCACCTTGGTCGCGATATTCGCGATGCCGACGTGCCTTTGACAGACTTGGGGCGGCAGCAAGCCAAAGCCACTGGCCAAGCTATCGCCAAGCACTACGGAGAGTTTGATATTGCCTATATCTCTCCTCATAAAAGAACTTTGGACACATTTAATATTATTCGTGACCAGCTAGATCAAGAATTGGATGCTCGTCTAGAGGATAGAATACGAGAAAAAGAATTTGGTGTGGTCGGGACTTATACATTGACTGGCATGAAGAAGCATGTGCCATTTGAAGCCAAGCGACTGGCGATGGACGGACCATACTATTATCGGCCGGCTGGCGGAGAGAGCTATCCAGATATTGGGTTGCGATTGCACAGCTTCTTGCATAGCTTATACTCTCATCAAAGTGGTAAACGTATACTGGTGGTGACGCATGCGGATGTAATCTTGATGATCCGTAAAATGCTCGAACGATTGACCGAGGCTGAGTTGCTGAAATTGGACGCGACTAATGATGTTAAAAATTGCGGGGTAACTAGTTTCATCTATAGCCCTCAAGCAAATTACTTGACACTCAACCATTACAACAAAACTTATTATTAACAAGGAGCGAGTATGCAGAAAAAACGATTAGTATTTGATCTCGAGATGGTGGGGGAGGACTTTGACTCGCTTGATTCTTTGACGAAGGAAGATTTGACTAAAAGTCTGCCCGACCCAAAAATTGACAAGGTGGGTTACGAGCGAGGTCTGGCTGAGATAAAAAACAAACTGGTCTTTTCGCCGTTAACCGGTAAGATTATCGCCATTGGAGTTTATGATCCAGACACCGAGAAGGGAGCTGTCTACTATGACAATAATGGCAAAAAAGCTGACGATACGGAAGAGGATGGCATTAAATATAGCACTATGATCGAAGCGGAGATGCTGACAAAATTTTGGGCTCTTGCTGAGGTGACCAATGAATTTATTAGCTTCTTTGGTCGTCGGGCAGATGCTCCATATTTGGCTGTTCGCAGCGCCATTCATGGGATTAAACCGAGTAAAGATATTATTTCATCTCGCTTTGGTTCTTCAACTATGGGATCGGCGGTCCATTATGATTTGGCCGAATCTCTTAGCTTTTATGGTACGGCGACTTATCGCGGTAGTTTGCACCGTTGGTGCCGAGCTTTTGGTATTGAAAGTCCAAAAACTGGTGAAGTCAAAGGAGCCGGTGTGGCTGATGCATACAAAGCGGGTAATTGTCTCGAGATTGCGCGGTACAATGCAGCCGACCTGAAGGCGACGGCCCAGCTCTATTTCAAATGGGAAAGATACTTAAAATAACCACAAGATTATTAATCGTGGAGGAGGTTTTATGTCATTACAGATTGGTGATAAGGCGCCAGATTTCAAATTGCCAGATCAAGATGGTAAGATGCATCAACTTTCTGAATACAAGGGCAAGCGAACTTTAGTGTATTTTTACCCCAAAGATGAGACACCTGGCTGCACAGTGCAGGCTTGTAGTTTGCGAGACAATATTGAAGAACTTAAATCAGATGGATTGACGGTTGTGGGTGTGAGTAAAGATGATGTTAATAGCCACCAAAAGTTTGCCACTAAACATCAGCTACCATTTACTATACTGGCCGACCCAAGTACTGAGATGATCGCAACTTACGGCGCATGGGGTGAGCGTAGTTTATATGGGCGCAAATTTATGGGTACGATTCGTTCGGCTGTACTAATCGGGCCAGACTTAACGATCGAGCAGGTTTGGCCGAAGATTGCTCCGCTAAAGACGGTGCCAGAAGTTAAGAAGTTCTTAGAGCAAAGCCCAAGCTAAGATAATCTTGGAGGATTTTTTCTAAGCCGTGTTTTTGGGCAATCTTGATGAGTTCCGGCTGTTGCCAGGGATCTGATTCCAAATAGATTCGGCCAAATTGTGTTAAATGTTTCCTCACTTGAGAGAAAAAACTACGATACAGATCAAGGCCATCACCCTCGCCACCAAATATGGCAACATTTGGCTCATATTGTACTTCGCGCATCATGCGGGGTTTATAATCGGTTGAGACATAGGGAAGATTAGTGACAATGAAGTCAAATTGACCAACAATATTATCAAATAAGTTGCTCTCTATCAGTTGTATGTCATGATTTTGACCAAGGATTGCCTTAGCATTAATAGTAGCGACTGCAAGAGCATCAGCTGAGACTTCGCTGGCACTAACGATAAGATCTGGTCGATGGTATTTAATTGTGACTGCCAGCGCCCCTGAGCCAGTACCGATATCAATTACTTTAGAATGCTTCGGAGCTCTTTCAATAACAGCTTGGGCGATTGTCTCAGTCTCATCACGCGGGGTTAATACTCTCTCATCGACAAAAAAATCTAGGCCATAGAACTGCTTGCGAGCCAATATATAGCTCATCGGAATTCGTTTCAAGCGACGTGCTAATAATTCGTCAAACCTCTTGAGGCTTGCTTTGTCTAGCTGGTGGCTATCGTGGGCGAGGAGCCAAGTGCGATCATGCTTGAGTATCTCGCACAATAAAAGTTCGGCATCTAATCTAGCTGAGGCAATACCACTATTAGATAATTTCTGACTAGCTTGTTTGAGGCATTCTTTTATCGTCATATTATGCCTTAGGAAGCTTCTAGGGCTTGCTTGATGTCGGCTTCTCGTAAGGCTTCGAGTAAATCATCGATCTCTCCGTCCATAAATGAAGGCAGATTGTGCCGTGTGAAGCTGATTCGATGGTCGGTGATGCGGTCCTGAGGATAATTATAGGTGCGGATTTTTTCTGAGCGGTCACCTGAGCCTATCTGGGATAAGCGCTTGTCACCAAGCTCTTGGCGTCGTTTTTCTTCATCAGCAGCAAGCAGACGAGACCTTAAAACACTCATGGCTTTGAGCTTATTTTTGAGCTGAGACTTCTCGTCCTGACAGGTCACTACAGTGCCAGATGGTAGATGAGTGATGCGGACCGCTGAGTCGGTCGTGTTGACCGATTGACCACCATGGCCACTGGAGCGGTAAACATCTATTCGCAAATCGCTGTCTTTGATAACTAATTCGGCTTCCTCTGCTTCTGGCAAAACTGCCACCGTGACGGTACTGGTATGAATTCGGCCAGCTGACTCGGTCTGAGGGATGCGTTGTACGCGATGCACTCCAGACTCATACTTCAGCAGGCCATAAGCATTATGCCCGGTTACTTCAAAAATAACTTCTTTGTAGCCACCAACTTCATTGGGACTGTCGGACAACATGGTCATTTTAAGGCCGTGTCGCTCGGCGAAGCGAGCATATAGTCGGGCTAGCTCACTGGCAAACAAGCTTGATTCATCTCCACCAGCACCAGCCCTGAGTTCAATAATAGCTGGCTTGGTGTCGTTTGGGTCACGCGGTACTAGGGCGAGGCGAAGCTTGCTGTGCAAATCTTCTAATTCGTTTTCTAGCTTAGATATCTCGGTTATGGCTAGCTCGAACATATCACTATCTTTCAATAGCTTCTTAGCCTCAGATAGCTCATTTTCTGTTTGAGTAATCTTCTCGAATAGCTCCAGTTTGGCGGTTAGATCTCTTTGCTCGTTGATAAGGCTAGCTGATTTGGCACTAGTATAGACGGCTGGGTCGGCCAGCTCGTTTTCGATTTGTGCTAAACGATCTTTTGTCTGGTTAATTTTTGTCTGATCGATCATGGGAAATATATTATGTTAAAAAAGTAGCATACTGGTCTGATAACAAAATTATAACAGAGCAAGAGCTACTTTTTAGCTAGTAGTACTTAATTTTCTGCTGGACTTGGCTTGTCAGTTTCGCCAGAAGCAGGATTTTTTATATCCTTAGTGCCGTCTTTTATCTCACGCTTAATCGCAGCTAGCTTTTCTTTAGTGCTTTTGTCCTCGACTGTCTCAGCTTTTTCAGCTTTTTTGGACTTTGCCTTAGTACTTGATTTGATGGCTTGAGCTTTTTCCCTCTGAGCTCGGAAACGATCCACACGACCAGCCGTATCAACCAATTTCTGCTTGCCGGTATAAAATGGGTGACAATTAGAACACAGCTCGACCTGTATTTCTGGAACAGTCGACATAGTTTCAAAAGTCGTCTTGCAGGACGAGCAAGTGACTTTAGTTTTCATAAAATCTGGGTGGATTCCGGCTTTCATAACCTGGCTATAATAACACAGAAGAGGGCTATCGGCAAGTCTATTGGATGATAAAAAGAGACTAGGTGCTGATATCAGCTTCAGGCTTGCCAATTTTTGCACTCAGTATGACCGACCGGGTTTCACCCTCATTATCGCGTAAGCGGGTGCTCTGAGTCTCGTCATAATATGTGACTAGGTAGTGACTCATTATCTCCTGTAAGTCTTTGAGTTTTAGTTTGAAATCATCTAGATCGGCACTAACTTTTTGATAATCTCGGTCGGCGGCGAGTAGCTTTTTGGCTTCCAGGCGTTTATTTCCTAGTTCCTTGATTTCCTCAGCTAGCTTGGAGTATTCCTCGTTTTGCTCCATCACATCGCGTAATTGCTCACGCAATACCTTCATCTTTTCTTTCGTCTCATTTATCTCTGGGAGTAGGCGATGGATCGATTCTAAGGTGGTTTTGTCCTCTACTGGATTTGTTTTATTAGTTTCGTTCATATCATCCTTTCTTCTGATTAAACCGTAAGTATTATAGCGACCAATATCGATGCTCGGCAAGGTATTTTTATGTGCTTGTGCTTTATATCTAGGGCTTCAGGTATTATATAATGAAGTTGTTCATTCACATTCCTATTGAGCGAGAGGAAGTAAGATGCTAGACATGATTGAGCTTTATGACTTGGCCGAAGAGGGCCAGGGGCATTGGTCTGATCTACCGGATCCATCCTTGGAGAGGCGACTAGACCGCTTGTCGGACTGGAGTGTTTTCCTCGATCCTTCACAAGATAGCAAAGCAGCAGCTCTCTTGCGGGTTGGAGATATGGTTGATACTCGCTTTAGGTTGGGGCGTTGGTGCGACGGTGATAAGCCACAATTTCTTGATTGGGGCATCAGAACTGGTAATGGATTTTTTGGCCTCAAACTAGCTTCGGTAGAGATGCGAGTTTTTCTTCTTGCACCCGATAGACTAGATGAGATAGTACCTGAAATTAGCCTGTCTAGTAGTCCTGTTGGTATTGATGAGCATCAATACCGTGGCACCCCGCTTTACTGGTAGCTGTCATGAATCGTTATCACAAGCCACGTAATCCAGTCTTGCAACTTGAGGTCGCGCGAGCTTTCGCTAAACTGACAGTGCCAGACTTCAGCCATGTTCAGGATTGGGCATTGGTGCAGGCATTCGCGCCTCTTTTTAAGACCAGGCGGTTGGCTAGATATTGGCTCCATGATATGCAAAGGCTGATCGATTTTGAGCTCGCGACCTCTGGTCAAACTGGTCAAGCGGTCACTATTAGCCAAGGTACGCCTGACTTTTACCATAACCGAACAGTCCTTCTGCTCAAGCAAGGCAACTGTCGGGTAATAGTCTTGTTTTCACTGCCTGATCCTTTGACTCTGGAGGATCGACCCGTCTTCCAGCTAGCTACTTGTCCAATCGAGCTTTATCTACCTCAAGCGTGGATGAAGAATCGAAAAGACCCCTGACAGGCCCTCGCATGTCGGGGGTTTGTCATTTGCTTGCATTTTTTAGCTTTGAATATGTACAATATATCCATATATAAAGCTTAAGCTTCTAATAATATGAGTAGTACCAAGCGCGTCGTGCGCCATCGCAGAACAAAAAATACAAGAGTCAAGCCCAAGGTCAAGCGGACAGTGGCCAAAGCCAAGCAGGTTCGCCTCAAGCGAGCTCCAATTGAGCCGAAGCGGATGTTGGTTTATGGTGTGATTTGTTACGCCGCAAACTTTCTTATCAAATATGTTTTTATTGATACCATCTTTCCGACTGAAGCTTCACAAACCGGCCTAATTTATGGCTTGATGATCGATTTGCAGATTTTATTGCTTTTTGCAGCCTTTTTGCTAATAGTCGGCTCGGCCATTGTGGCTTTGTATAATTTTAGCCTTGAGGCATAATCTTTGAGTAGAAAGCCGAAAAATAATTCCAATTCTCATGGGCATTTGAAACGTAGCTTATCACTGGCTACGTTAACTCTTTTTGGTCTGGGTAATATCGTCGGGGCGGGGATATATGTATTGATTGGCAAGGTGGCTGGTGTGGCTGGTTATAGTGCTCCATTAGCTTTTTTGATTGCCATGGTGATTGCCGCACTCACTGCCTTATCGTACATGGAGCTGTCGTCGCGTTATCCCGAGGCGGCCGGAGTTAGCGCCTATGTCCATGGTGCCTTTGGCTCTAAGGTGATATCACTTGGGATCGGGATTCTTATGCTGGCCGGTGCCATCGTATCATCTGGGGTATTGGCACGTGGCTTTGCTGGCTATTTGAGTCAGTTTGTAGCTCTACCCGAATGGCTTTCTGCCGCCCTGATTTTAGTTGTTTTGGGTGCTGTGGTGCTATGGGGGATTGGTGAGTCAGCTAAGCTGGCGGTTGTATTTACTTTTGTGGAGCTCCTTGGTATTGGCTTGGTTATTTGGGCAGGAAGGCAGTATTTACCGGAAATTGGCCAGAATATCAGTCTATTTACCGCTAATGGTTCAAGTGCTGGCTGGGGCGGTATATTAGTTGGCGCATTTTTAGCTTTTTATGCTTTTATTGGTTTTGAGGATATTGTCTCGGTGGCCGAGGAAGTTAAGCGACCTCGACGCAATATGCCGTTGGCTATCCTGCTCTCACTTTCAATCGCAACAGTGCTCTATATCGTTACCGTGGTAGTGGCGGTGCGCGCTATTCCGCCATCAGAGCTGGCTAAATCATCTGCACCACTTTCGTTGGTGTTTTCACGAACAGCTGGCACTTCTGCAATGGTGATTAGCCTGATCGGTATTAGTGCAGCGGTTAATGGTATATTGGCTCATATGATAGGTTCGGCTCGGCTGACTTATGGTCTGGCCAAACGCGGTTGGCTACATCACGAATTAGCGGAAGTGCACTTAGCGCGCAAGACACCGATCTTAGCGACCATTTTGAGCGTTTCGGCAATGATCGTTTTGGCAGTTATTTTTCCGCTCGAAACATTAGCTAGACTGACCAGCTTCGTTTTGCTTTGTATTTTTGTTTTTGTTAATTTAGCTCTCATTATTATCAAGCGCCACAAAAAAATTACTCCTCACGTCGTCACTATTCCGCGCTGGGTGCCATATGCCGGCCTGATATCCAGCAGTGGGTTAGTGCTTTACCAGATAGTCGGGCGCTAAAATTCGCTAGTAAGAGGCTATATTTTTTAGGTATGCATTTTTT
>CAZCIH010000033.1:0-8197 GCA_964498855.1 uncultured Candidatus Saccharibacteria bacterium
ATACCGATTTCGCGGTGAATTAGAAAAAATGTTACCCCAAACATCGCCAGCATCAGGCCCAGGACAATCACCGCAACCCAAACATACTTAATCAAATGGCGGTTTATTTTTGCATATTTGAGCTGGTTTTTCATCGGTGGTGGCAGGAGATTAATCATCGTTTCACCTCAAGTAATGCTAAACCAATTGCCGTCGTATAGATTGAGGCAATATTTCGCGGTAGTGGCTTGAGTGGATAGGGATTGAGACTTTGCCAGGGGTTTCCGATAGCAACTTTAATCGAGAGCGCATTTTGCAAATATTCGGCCAAACCAGGCATGCCAGCACCTCCACCGCTAAGTAGTAGGCTATCGATCTTGCGAGCGGTAGTTTCGCTGTCGCGTTGCTCATAAAATTTTATAATTTTTCGAAGCTCGGTCACAAGAGTAGTCAGCTGGGGTCCAATTGCAGCATTGACTTTACTTTTAAGGTCACTCTGGGCAATGCCAAATTTACATTTCACCTCTTCTGCCTGTTCTGGTGAGATTTTCAATTTATCGCTGATTATTTTTGTTAGCTTATCGCCACCGATTGGTACCGAGGCGGTTAGTTTGATGCTCTGATTGTAGACAGCAATATCTGTTGAGATTGATCCTAGATCGGCCACGAGAGTGTGAGCCTGATTTTGCTCGGATGTGATGTCTGCTCGTACCACCGATCCGAGGCTAATTTCGATGATGGATGGGGTGATTCCAATAATCTCGCAGAATTTAATATAAGAATCAGCAATGGCTCTAGGTGCGGCAACGAGTAGGATCTCTTGCTTTGGCTCCTCGCCAGATTTGGCACTTGTACGTCCGACGATTTCATAATCAGTGTAGAGGTCATCAACTGGCATCGGTACATATTGCTGTGTTTCCCAGTGAATTGCCTCAGCCAATTGATCCTGAGCCATCGCAGGCAAGCTAATGACACGGGTAAAAACTCGAGCTTCAGGTAAAGATAAAGCAACGTGGCGAGCACTTATCTTACCCCAGGCTGGTTGTTTGATTGCTGCTTGGACCGCCTTGGCCATCGCCTCTGGATCGGCGATAATACCTTCGACAATTACACCAGTTGGAATTGGCACGCTGGCATAGCCAACCAATTTGGCACCTTTGCCTGCTCTTTTGATTTGCACGATTTTGATAGTATGGCTGCCAATGTCTAGCCCAAACAACGGCTCTTTTTTATAAAGTAAATCAGTCCGCAATAATATTTTTCCTAGCTCAAGCTTTATCTAGATTTATTGTATCACCATAAGAGTTTTAAGGGTAGATTATGTGAATAGTCACAAAAACAAAACCTCCTTTTCGTACGAGGAGGTTTTGTAAAAGTTACCTTAGCTCTACTGGGCGTTGGTGACTTCGTAGGTGTCAGTTGTACCTGTCTTAATATCTTTATCGCCTTTGTTTTCTAGGTGTGCTACCAAGACATAGTTATTGGCTGGGTCGGCATCAGGTGTGTAGCCGTAAACATAGACACCGCTATTTTTGGGGTCTTGTGGCACTGACTTCATGTAAGGAGTCGAGCCATCGTCTAATACATCGGTAGTTTGAGGGTAACTACTATTATCAACGTGATAGGCTTCCAGGGCAGTTTTAATATTGCGCAAGTCTTGTTTGCGTTGGCTGTCACGAGCTCGAGCTGGTCCAGAGGCCAGATTTGGAATAATCAGAACTGCTAGAATACCGATAATGACGATAACGATCAAGAGTTCTAAAAGGGTGAAACCCTTCTGGTTATTTTTTAATTTGCTTAACATCTGAGTGTTTTCACCTCCTTTTATGAGTTTTATAACCGTATTATATAATTCTTATGTTATTAAGGTCAACACTTTGGATGTTTTTACAAAAAAACTCATAATTCTAAATACTTGAAGTGATTTGATAAAGTGGACCAATCACCGAAATAACAATAAAGCCTACCATGGCTCCCATTACGATCATTAGAATCGGCTCAATAATAGAAGAAATACTAGCAATAACTGTATCGACTTCCTTTTCATAGAAGCTGGCTAGCTTTGATAATATCTCATCAAGTTTACCCGTCTCTTCACCAACCGCCACCATTTCACCGACAATTGGAGGGAAATTTTTACTGTGTGCCAGGGGCTTTGCTATGCTAGAGCCGTTTTTTACAGATGTGGCTATTGCTAGTACCTCATCACGGATAATGGTATTGCTGAGTGAATTAGCGACTACTTCGAGAGCGTCTAGGACCGGTATGCCAGCTGCCATTAATGAGCTCAAGGTGCGCGCAAAACGTGCTAGATTGACTTTTCGGATAATCATACCAAAAATTGGTAGCTTGAGATTTAGGCTATCAAAAAAGTGCCTACCTGATGGAGTTCGACGATAACGAACTAAACCATATATAACTGCGCCGAAGGCAATGATGACTAAAAAGCCAAAATGGGTCAGAATATGGCTAACATTGAGCAGGGTTTTTGTGTACCAAGGCAATTCACCACCAAGTTGAGCGAATACCACCGAGAGCTGAGGCACAATGACGGTCATGATGAAAAAGAAAGCTCCTAGCATCACCACAAATATTACAGAAGGATAAATCATGGCTCCACGGACTTTAGCGATGAGGTCGTGATCTTTTTCGATTTGAGTTGCCAGCCGATCAAGAACGCTTTCGAGGATACCACCGACTTCACCAGCCTTAACCATGCTAACGTAGGTTGGCGAAAAGATATTTGGATATTCCGCGAGCGCTGATGATAGTGTACCTCCACCTTCGACTCGCTTGAGGATGTGGGCAAGAGCATCTTGCATCACTGGACTAGAAGATTGACCGCGTAAAATTGCGATTGACTTGACGATTGGTACACCGGCTCCAATCATAGTGGCAAATTGGCGCGAGAAGATTACTTTCTCCTCAAGTGGAACCTTTTTTCTTTGTAAGAGACTAAGCTTGACTTGTTTTTTAGCTGCCTGACCGCTAATTTTTACTGGCGTAAGGTTTTTTGAGAATATTGCTGTGGCAGCAGAATCACGGTCACTTGATTCGATATGGCCATGGACGAGTTTACCTGATTTGTCTCTGGCTGTGTACTCAAAATTTGCCATATCTAATCTCGTGTCACTCGTAAGATTTCTTCAATTGTGGTGTAGCCTCTAAGCGCTTTAACAAGTCCGTCTTGTTGCATCGTGAGCATCCCATCTTTTATTGCCGCAGTTTGAATCTCATCGGATGTGGCTTTAGCAGTGATGAGTGGGCGGTTGGCATCATTGACTTCCAAAACTTCATAGATACCAAGTCGACCTTGATAGCCACTTTGATCGCACTCTTTGCAGCCAACTGCCTGATATAGCACTAGCTTATCTGGTGAAACATTCTGATTTGCCCCTGGGTCAGGCTGGTCATTTTTGACTTCATCCTTTGTCGAGGTTTTAGATCCAGCATCAACCTTTTTAATAGTCTCTGGGTCGAGCTTGTGATTGATTATATTTGGATCGGAGTCAATTCGCTCAATGATAGATTTCTTATCATTACCATCTGAAGTATCGGTGGTGATCGTTTGGGCAGTAGCGGCAGAAACAGCTTTTTTAGCAGTGGCGGGCTTAGACACTTTACTTTCCCTGAGAGCATTGATAGCTGCCTTAACATCGAATGATTTCTTTAACTCCTCTAGATTGGTGGCGGTAGGAGAGTAAGCTTTACGGCATTTTGGGCAAAGCTTCCGGACTAGGCGTTGTCCGATAACTGCATTGACTGTTGAACCAATTAAAAAAGGTTCGATGTTCATATCAAGTAAGCGCGGTAGAGTGGTGGCAGCATTATTTGTGTGGAGAGTTGACAGTACGACGTGTCCAGTCAGAGCAGCTTGTACAGCGAGATCAGCAGTCTCACGATCACGAATTTCACCCACCATAATGATATTGGGATCCTGTCGCAATAAGGCCCTTAATCCAGTTGCAAAAGACATGCCAGCTTTGGGGTTGACTTGAGTCTGATTAACTCCTGGGATACGATATTCGACTGGGTCTTCGACAGTGCTGATGTTGACACCGGGGGTATTCATCAGGCTGAGAATACTATATAGAGTAGTTGACTTACCTGAGCCAGTTGGACCAGTTACGAGTGTCATGCCGTGTGGCTTTTTCAAGTTGTTTTCAATAACTGCAAGGCCACGTCCTTCAAAACCAAGTTCTTCTAGAGTGGCGGCTCGAGCCGATTCATCGAGGATTCGCATAACAACTTTCTCCCCATCCATCACCGGAAGCGTTGAGACGCGTATTGCCACCGTTTTTGAGCCGACTGAGACTTTAAATCTTCCATCTTGCGGTATGCGGTGTTCATCAATTTTTAAGTTAGATAAAATTTTTATTCGCGAGACGACTGCTGATTGAATTTGCCTCGGCAAGGTCATTGATTCGCGTAGCACACCATCGATACGATAACGAATCTGGACGATATTTTCTCTTGGCTCAATATGGATATCACTGGCTCGTGATTTGACGGCGTATTCCAAAACGATATTGACCGTCTTAGCGATCGGGCCATCTTCAGCCACTTCGTCGGGCGTAACATCAGCTTGTTCCTTCTTCGCAGCATCGGAGGAATCTTTGATAGCTTGATTGATTTCAGTGTCAAGTCCGCTACGGTATTGATCTAAAGCGGCGACAACATCTGAAGTTGGTGCGATGTATATTTCAATATTATTACCGAGCTGTTTTTCCAAGAAATCAATGGCTTGAAAATCTTCTGGATCAGCCATCGCCAACTTAAAACCATTTTGACTATGGTTAAAAAGAACCACTTGGTATTTGCGTGCAATTCGCTCAGGGATTTTGAGTAGTACATCATGGGGGATTTTGATATTGGCCAGTTCAGTGTAAGTGACATTGATGCTTTTGGCATATAGCTTAGTCAGCTCCTTTTCAGTTATAAGCTTGCGCTTGATGATGACCTGATCGAGAGAGTCATGAGTTTGCTCAGCAATAGTTTGTAGGCTCTCCATGTCTGGAGCCTTGACTATATTATTTTTGACTAATAAATCTTTGAGGTCGTTTGTTGATATTTTCATACAAAAAGATAACTACTCCAAGTTAATTATAGCATAAGCACTCCACAATAATTTAAGAGATTTGTTGTTGCTTACGCTTTACTTTCGGTAATTATCCCATTTACAATGGGGCGCATGAAATATTTTACTCTACTTCTCGTCAGTCTTATTGTGATGAGCTTCTTGCCGGCCAATCGCTTGCTAGCAGCCAGTAGCTCAGTGGTGATTTCAGAAGTATCGATGGGTAGCGGGACTGATGCGACAGATGAGTACATCGTTTGGCACAATAATTCCAGTGGTGATGTCGATATTTCGGGCTGGTCTATCCAGTACAAAGCTTCTACTGGAACCTCGTGGAGTAAAAAGGGTACCGTAGGCCAAGGGGTGAGCGTACCAGCTCATGATGATTATATATTTGCTACAAAAATAACAGCCGATGCCACAATGACGAGTGGCCTAGCGCAGGCAGGTGGTAATTTGAGGATAGTTGACGGCCAGGGTGAAGTGATTGATCAGCTGGCTTGGGGAAACGGTGATGCACCTGAAACACAAGCTGTGGTAGCCTGTAATCCTGGGGAATCACTCAGTCGCAAGATGGACACAGAAGACCTTGTGGCGCAAGACAGTGACAATAATGCCACTGACTTTGAGGTGATTGGCTCAGCAATAGTTAGCCCAGTTGAGCCTGGTGCTGATGAGCTAGTAGCTGATGCCGCTAAGGCTGACGCATCGATTGAGAATACGGCAAATGTATTAATAAACGAACTCTTGCCTGACCCTGTCACTCCGCTTAGTGATGCCACTGATGAGTTTATTGAGCTTTATAACCCAGATGGTGAGACTGTCAGCCTAAAAGGTTGGAGTTTGGTTGATAAATCAGACCACAAATATATTATTGGTGATGTCCAGCTGGCAGGTCATAGCTACGCAGTTTTTTATTCTAAGGATACAAAAATATCGCTTAATAATGATGGCGATGAAGTGCGTCTTTTGAGTCCAAATGGAGAACTGATAGATAGCTCACCAAATTATGATAAGGCCAAGTCGGGCTTGAGCTGGGGGCTAGTTGATGGTGCTTGGGTCTGGACCGTCGAGTCTACTCCTGGGTCACTAAACTCTGCAGCCATCACACCAGAAACTGAAGCGGCCGCGATCGCAAAGGCGAAGTCAAAAGCCAAGGCTAGCAAGGCCAAGAAAGCAGCCACTAAAAAGGCCAGTATTAAAAAAGCTGCCACCAGTAAGAAATCCCCAGTAAATTCCAATAATAGTGGCTTGGAAGCAAACCAGAATCAGCCAAAGCTATCTTGGTGGACATGGTTGCTTATTGCTTTGGGTATCGGTACGATTGGATATGGGATTTATGAATACAGACCAGAGATTAAAATTTTCTACCACAAGCTCAGAACAAAGCTTGGTTTTTGGCGAAAAGCTAGCTAGTAATATTGAAGCTGGCCAGCTGATAGAGTTTATAGGTGATTTAGGTGGCGGCAAGACTACTATTATCAAAGGTATTGCCCGTGGCTTGGGCATTAAAAAGACTCTTACTAGCCCGACTTTCAATATCACTCGGAGTTATGAGATTCCCAATGGTAATCATTTGGAGCATTATGATTTGTATCGTTTGGACCATGATGAGACAATCCGGCGAGAGCTCACCGAAGTAATGGCCGATCCGACAGCGATAGTGGTGATTGAATGGGCTAAGCCGTTTATTAGAAAGATTGCTGAGGATTATTTAATTATCAAATTAAGCTATATTGATGAAACTACCAGATCGATTGAGCTAACTGCTACAGGCAAAAAAAGCCAAGCAATCATTGAGGCTTTAAGATGATATTAGCACTTAAGACTGATCAGCCAGAAGCCGAATTATTTTTACTTAATCAAGAAAGTAAAATAATTGCCCACTACCATTGGCTAGCCGGACGTAGCTTGGCTGATACACTAATTACCAAAATCGACCAATTTTTAGTATCACAAAAGTTAGGCAAGGATGATTTAGTCGGACTAGTAGTCTTTACCGGCAGTGGCTCGTTTACTGGCCTGAGAATTGGTGCGACAGTCGTAAATGCCCTAGCTTATAACCTTAAGCTACCAGTCGTCAAAGCCAGTGGTGATGATTGGCTCACGGCGGTAGCACAGAAGCTGGAATTGACGCAAATAGGGGACTTTGTGGTACCGGATTATGACGGCGAACCAAACATCACAAAACCGAAAAAGTAGCTTATCATTCCCGTTAATATTGACTTTCGACCAGATAACAATCAATATTAAGAGTGTTACTTTTTGTAATTTATTGACTTTAATTTAGTATGCTAGAGTAAGTTTTCTATCCCTGAAGATTATTAGAGGAGCATAACCTCGATGGATCGACTGGCTAAAAATTACAACTATTTTACAGGCGTCTAAAGGTGTTTTGGCGCACTCTTGTATTTGAAGATTTTTTTCGAAAACTTATTTGAGCTAGAAAGAGGTGGGTTATGGAAATACTGATCGGTATCATCGCCCTTGCGATTGGTGGTGGTGTGGGTTTTGGTACAAAAACTGTGATTGATAAAACAAAAGAGAAGGGTGCCGAAGGAAAGGCCAAGAAGCTACTAGACGAGGCTAAGGCTCAAGCCAAGGAAACGATACTGGAGGCTAAAGAGGATGCGATTAAAATAGCTGATGAGGCCAAAAAGGATGAGCGTGCACGTCGAACTAAGCTAGATGAGCTTGAGGCTCGAGTGGCTGACCGTGAATCCACGCTCGATACTAAGTTTGATTCCTTAGAGCGTAAGACGGAAAACTTGCGAGCTAGCGAAAAAGAGATTGAAGAGATTAAGTCAGAGCTTCGGGCTATTCGTGTCCGCGCTCAGGAGAATCTAGAAAAGATCGCTAAGCTATCTAAAGACCAGGCGAGAGATAAGTTATTGCAAATGACTGAGAAAGATATCCGGTCGGATTTACTAAGTTTGGTTGAGAAATTAAAACAGGATGCAAAAGAGAACGCCGATGACTATGCTCGTCAAGTGGTCAGTGATGCGATGGCTCGGATCGCCTCAGAGCAGACTACCGAGCGTACCGTTACGACTGTATCGATCCCGAGTGATGAAATGAAGGGTCGGATTATTGGTAAGGAGGGTCGGAATATCCAAACACTCGAACGAGCCACCGGGGTAG
>CAZCIH010000034.1:0-8066 GCA_964498855.1 uncultured Candidatus Saccharibacteria bacterium
GTGAGCATAAAAAACAAGCTCGTGAGGTATATAACGCTCAACTTGGGGCAGATCTAGGTAAACATTTGGGTGCTAAGGTTGTGATTCAAAAGACGGCTAAGGGTGGCAGAATGGTAATTGAGTTCTATTCTGAAGAAGAGCTAGGTCGCTTGTATCACCAAATACTAGGTAAGTAACTTATTGATAGCTTGGCACGCTAATCGGACCAAGTTGGCTGAGGGGCAAGATTTTTAGTCTGGCGATGCCGGTAACGTTGGCTTGTGGCAACTGACCCCATTCGCGAGAGTCATAACTACCGTTGAGCGATCTATTATCACCGAGGACAAAAAGTTTGCCGTCTTCGACCACCTCATCGATGTCGCCTAATGTGCTCTGGCTACTGTCGGTATAGTTTTCGTGCAATACCAATCCGCTTGGATTGTCTTTGTTGTAAATTGTGACTTTACCATCTTTAATTACGACTCGATCGCCGGGCAGGCCGATGACACGCTTGATGAAGAAGACTTTTGCATTTTGAGGTGATTTGAAAACTAAGACTTGGCCTCTTTGAAAATTAATATCATTACTATGAGTCAGCAGATTATTAAATGTCACAGGTAGTTTTGAGATAATTAAATAATCACCATCGTGGAAATCTGGCTCCATACTGCTACCACTAACATAGAAGGCTTGAAAAACAAAAAAATGCAATATCGCCACCAGGGCAATTAGCCCCGCAAACCACGCTATCTCACGCCATATTTTTTGGCTACGACTTAATTGTTTTGGGCCTGAATGTGTTTGGTGCTGGTTAGAATTATCGTCTTGAGATCGGTTGTCCATCAGAATATTATAAGCACCTTGCCACTTGCTTTACAAGCATCATTAAATATTGCTCTTTTTGGGGCACGAAATTGGCTAAGGAGCATAGGTGGCTTTTTCGAGACTGGTAAAAGTATTAATAGGGAGAAGACGAAGCAGGGCTTTGCCGATAATCTGGTTGCTATTAACCTGGCCGAAAATACGCGAATCAAGGCTGGCTCCCGGAGAGCGATTATCACCGAGTACAAACACGTTACCAGGGGTAACAGTCGTATCAATCTCCCCTTCGGTTGGAAAGCTACTATCGATGTAAGTCTCTTTTAAAACTAAACCACTCGGATTAGCCTTATTATATATGGTCACTTTGCCTTCTTTAATTACCACTCGATCGCCGGGCAGACCAATAACACGTTTTATCAGCGGAGTTCCTTCATAATTCGGTAGTTTAAAGACGATTATCTCGCCCCGTTTAAGTGGTAAATTAGGATTTGCGAAGCTTACTAGACGCTGAAGATTGAGGCCAATTTTACTTGTAAAAACATAATCATTATTATGCAGGCTTGGTTCCATACTACTTCCATCGACATAAAAAGCTTGAAACATAAAAAATTGCACAAAGAGCACAATTAGAATAGGAATCAGTATCCAGCCAATAAAAATTGATAAAATACGTTTGACTGTTGGGTTGATCGAATTGAGTATTTGCATAGTCTACATATATCATAGCGAATTTATGTCTGCTTGAACATAAGCATTGTATTTACTTGGCCACAGAGCTTCTTTATAATTTATTAACAATGAATATTCGACGTGACAAAAAAGCTGACTCAATTCCAGCAAATGGACCAGCCAAGCCGAGCTTAGTGGATATCAGTGTACGCCGGCCGATGTCCGATCAAGCATCATCGCCAGAGCCAGATTTTGTTTATGACCGAGCTGCCCGAAAGACTAAGACAAGAACAAAAAAAAGTCGTCGACTGTCTTGGCCGAAGCGGATATCATTGGCTGTTTTGGCCTTGTTGGTAATTGGTGGTGGAGCCTTTGCTGCTAAGACTTACTTCTCGTTAAGTAAAGTCGTCCAGCGCAATACTGGCGTGGCGGCGGCTGGTTTAAAACAAGAATTGAGTGTTGGTGATCTGAAAGGTGAGGGTGATGGTCGAGTTAATATTCTCTTTCTTGGTATTGGCGATAGCGGTCATGCCGGTGCTGATTTAACTGATACGGTGATGGTGACAAGTATTGATCCACGCACAAATGACGTCGCTATGCTTGGTATACCACGTGACCTGTATGTCAAGGTTAATGCACGTAATTTCGACAAGGTGAATGCTGTTCATGCTCTAGCTGAACAGGCAAAAAAGGGCAGTGGGCCAGAAGCGACTAAAGAGGTGGTAAGCACCACTCTTGGCATACCAATTCATTATTTTATCAGGGCAGATTTCACCGGGCTGAAGAAGGCGGTTGATACTTTGGGTGGAGTTGATATAAACGTAGAACAGGCATTATATGATCCGGAGTATCCTTGTGATAAAAATGAAGGTCGGATGTGTGGCATGAGGATTGCTGCCGGACAGCAACATATGGATGGAGCGACGGCACTCAAATACGTACGCTGTCGTAAAGGTAATTGTGGTGATGACTTTGGTCGAGCAAAGCGTCAGCAACAGGTCATCTTAGCGATGCGCGAAAAAGCTCTCAAGATATCAACAATTAGCAATCCAGCAAAAATATCTGAACTGATTGGCGTGGTAGGTGATCATTTGAAGACGGATTTGCAGGTTTGGGAGATAAAGAAATTGGTAGAAATTGGTCAAAAAATTGATCCGTCTAAAGTCATGAATAATGTACTAGACAATGGCCCAGGTGGGCTGGTTAAAACGGCTAATTTTGGTGGTGCTAGTGTAGTTATTCCAACTGCTGGAAATGGCAATTTTACCGCTATTCAGGAATTTGTACGTTCAATTTTTGTCGATGGCTATATTAAGCAAGAAAATGCTGCCATTGAAGTGCAAAATGGTACCACTAAATATTATCTAGCTAACCAGGTTAGCAATCTATTGAAAAGTTATCGTTATAATGTTATAAAGACAAGCGTGGCTGATAGTAAGAACTATCAGCAAACGATGATTTATGATTATACGGGAGGTAAGAAGCCTTACACCCTGAAATACCTGGAAAATCGTTTTGGAGTAAAGACTCAAGCTGTTACTCCTTCACCGAGCACCACCCCGAATGCTAAGTCAACTTCGGCGACAACTGAGGCTGATATTAGGATTATTATAGGAGCGGATTATAAACCGACTCCAACGCCAACTCCGGCTGCGATTCGATAATCTTTTAGGCGGTGATTCAATCCAATGATTAGTAAGACTCAACGCAACATATTATTAGCTTGCGCGACTCAATTCTTGGTCGGCTTAGGATTTTTTTATTATAGTGATTTTTGGTACCTGGGTTTAATCATAATTGTTTCGATTAATTTATTTGTAGCCAAGAAGCTTATATTGAACCGTAGCCTAGCACAAATTTGGCCAAAGACAGTTAGGCCGAGCTTATGGTTATTTTTGGCATTTTTCTACTTATATTTAGTTCGCAATATTAATAACTACACACTAGCTTTCTTTCTTCCTGTTGCGATTTCTTTTATTGTCGGCTATGGATTTTTATTCCGATATGAGGTGGGGGCTAAGTCACGACCAGGCTTTGATGGGGCGGTTAGCTTGCTATTAATCATTTTGAGCGTGACGGTTTCTAGTCTGGTTCAAGTTTTATGGCATTGGCCAATATTTTTTGTCTTGGCGGGTGTTTGGCTAGTAAGCTTTGTGATCGCACTATGGTGGCTTTTGCCATTTATGGGGCGACTGGAGGGAGTGGCTGCGATATGGGCCTTAGTGACGGTGGAGCTAGTCTGGGTGATGTCACGCTGGCTAGTCTTATATCAATTGCCACGTCTTAAATTTATCATCAGTCAGCCATCTCTTCTGATTGCTAGTTTGGCTTATTCCTGGGGTGGTATGTATTATCATCACAAAAAAGGCACCCTAACACGTCCTCTGCTCTTTGAATATCTGGCAGTTTCAAGTATAGTTTTTGTATTACTAGTTGTGCTTACTAAGTGGACAGCTGGTTTTTAGAAATCTTATTTATTTTTAAGCAAAATCTCAGAAAGTGAGGGTAGATTAAGTGGCAATGGAAGATCAGTCAGTGCAAAAAAATAATCAAAGTCCGGTTCCTAGCGACAAGCCTAGCCAGCGACCCTCATTTAAGGGTTTGATACCTGGTCTGATAATAATCCTTGTTTTGGCAGTCTTGGCTGGTTTTGGCGGTGCCTATGCTTATGCTAAGTTTTTCTCCCATAACACCAGTGCTTCGGTTTCTGAGAGTAAAAATTATGTCATAAATGAAGATACGGCGGTGATTGATGTGGCAAAGAATACCTCGCCTTCGGTGGTCAGTATTACTTCTAGCTCCAATCAGACTGACTTTTTTGGACAGCAAGAGACTCAAACTGCCGCGGGTACTGGTATTATTGTTTCGCCGGATGGTCTTATTTTGACTAATAAACATGTTGTCGAAGATGGTGATAGCTTCAGTGTGATCACTAGTGATGGTAAGGAATATAAGGATGTGTCCGTGGTGGCTAAAGATCCATCCAATGACATTGCCTTTTTAAAAGCCAAGGCTAGTGGCCTGAAGGCAGCGACTCTAGGTGACTCAAGTAAGGTGCAGGTAGGTCAGCGCGTGATTGCAATTGGTAATGCATTGGGTAAATTCCAAAATACTGTCACTACCGGAGTGATTTCGGGTAAAGGTGTTAGTATTACAGCGAGTGGTGGTGGTAGCAACGAAGCATTGCAGGGCTTATTCCAGACTGATGCGGCGATTAATCCGGGTAATTCCGGTGGGCCACTAGTTAATATCGATGGGCAAGTGATTGGTATTAATACGGCGGTAGCTGGTCAAGCGCAAAATATTGGCTTTGCAATCCCAATTAATGATGCTAAAAATGATGTTGAATCGGTCAAGGCCAATGGCAAGATAACTCGCCCGTATTTGGGTGTGCAATACATTATGTTGACTCCAGAGATTGCTACAGCCAATGATTTGTCATCTTCTCAAGGAGCATACTTGCGTGGTTCGGATATGACAACCTCAGCCGTTTTACCTGGTAGCCCGGGAGCAAAGGCAGGGCTGAAGAATGGCGATATCATTATCAAGGTAAATGATAGTGCTGTGGATAAGGACAGTAATTTGAGTCAGGTGATTGGTCAATATAAGGTTGGTGATACGGTAAAAATTACAATAATGCGTGATGGTCATCAACAAACAGTCACAGCCAAGCTTGAGGCTGCTCCTAGTTCAAATTAAGTACTTGCCCCAGTGGCAATTTCTTTCTGAGACTGGATTATAGAAATATCGAGCCATTTAAAACTACCCCCAAACGAGCTATAATAAGAGTCTAGGCATAAGGTATAGAGGGGAGAATTTCAAGCGGTGTCTCGTTTGGCATTATATCGAAAATATCGCTCGGCTGATTTTAAGGATGTGCTCGGGCAGGAGCATGTGACGCGTAGCCTAGCAGGTGCGATTAAGAACAATAGTATCAGCCATGCTTATTTACTAACTGGTCCGCGCGGGGTTGGTAAGACTAGTGTGGCTCGTATTTTGGCACGCAATGTTAATGGCTTGAAGGCTGGCCAAGATATCACGACTTTTTTAGATATTATCGAAATCGATGCAGCTAGTAATCGTGGTATTGATGAGATTAGGGCTCTACGCGAGAAAGTTGTTGTCGCGCCTACCAGCTTGCAATATAAGGTCTATATTATTGATGAAGTACATATGTTGACTAAAGAGGCTTTTAACGCTCTACTAAAAACTCTTGAGGAGCCACCAGCGCATGTTATCTTCATTTTGGCTACTACAGATGCCCATAAATTACCCGATACTATTATTTCCCGAACTCAAAGATTTGATTTTCGACCGATTGCTAAACAGACAATGGTTAAACATTTGGCTAAAATAGCCAAAGCCGAGGGGATCGACATAAAAGAAGACGCGCTTGAGGTGGTAGCAGCTGCTTCACGGGGTGGCTTTAGGGACGCAATCAGCATACTAGATCAGCTAGCAGCAGTCGGAGAGGCGATCGATAAGCAGTATGTTTATAAAGTTCTCGGCCTTTCGAGCGATGTGGCGATCAGTGATCTAGTGAAGGCTGTTTTTGCTGGCCAGCCCACTCAGGCATTGACCAAGCTGAGTAATACAATTGCGATGGGCAATGATCCTCAACAATTAACGTTTCAATTGTTGGACTATTTGCGCGCCGGGCTTTTTGCTCGCTCCGGGTTGAACACGAGCTCAGAGCTAGCATACTTTAAGGAAATTGAACCCACTCGTTTGGTCAATATGATTGAGAATTTGACCAAGGCCGTATCCGATTTTAAGTTTAGTACTCATTATAGCTTACCTCTAGAGCTGGCCATTTATAAGTCATGCCAATCGGCAGACACGGCTTTTGAAGTAGCTAAATCTGAGCTTAAAGCCAAGGCAAATCCAAATGCAAAATCACAAAAACCATCTGCAGTAGAAACAAAAAATCAGTCTGTCAATGTTGATGAGGCCAGTCTATGCATGAAGGGGTTGAGCCTGATTAAAGAACGCAACAACTCATTATATGCGGTTATGCGCTCGGCAAATCCTCGCGTCGAGGGAGATGATTTGGTACTCGACTGCCGTTTTCGTTTTCACAAAGAGCGAATTGAGGAGGCTAAGAATCGTAGCCTGATCGAGGCGGCTATGAAAAAGACTTTTGGTCGAGAGATTAGCCTGCGATGTGATCTAGTCAGCAGTACTAATACTGGCGACAACGATGACAAAGATTCAGAATTAATCTCCTCAGCTCTTGAGATATTAGGTGGAGAGATCGTCAATGGCTAAATCAGCAAATTCTTCAGCGTCGGCTCAGAAATTGCCACCGCAAAACATTCAAGCAGAAGATAGCTTGATTGGCTCTCTCTTGCTTGACCGCGAAGCTATTATAAAAGTGGCTGATATCGTGGCAGGAGATGATTTTTATGTTGATAAAAATAGATTAATCTTTGAAGCAATTCTAGCTCTCTATGAGAAGCGTGAGCCAATCGATGTGGTGACCTTGTCGAATAAGCTCGAGAGTATGGGTGAGCTAGATAATATCGGTGGAGCCGCATACTTAACTGAGCTGGTGAATGGTGTACCTTCGGCTGCCCACGTGGCGCATTATGCTCAAATTGTAGCCCAAAAGGCCACATTGCGACGTCTTATAGAAGCCTCGGCTAAGATAAATGGCCTAGCTTACGATGAGGATGCACCGCTTGATGGCTTGCTCGATAGTGCTGAGCAGACATTATTTGAAGTTAGTCAAAAGCATTTGAAGCAAAACTTTAGTCCTATTCGCGAAGTATTGGCTGAGAGTTTTGACCGTCTTGACGCACTTCATAAAGACAAAAAACAATTGCGTGGTCTGCCGACTGGTTTTCGTGTCCTGGACAATCTCTTAGCTGGATTGCAGAAGTCAGATTTAATTATTCTAGCGGCGCGACCCAGCATGGGGAAGACTTCTCTAGCGATGAATATCGCTCAAAATGTGGCTGTCAAATCAGGTGTACCGGTAGGAATCTTTAGCCTTGAAATGAGTAAGGAACAATTAATCGATCGGATGCTTTCAGGTGAGGCAAAGATTGACTCGTGGAAACTCAGAACCGGCAACTTAGAAGATCGAGACTTTGAGAAGATAAACAAGGCAATGGGTATCTTAGCTGAAGCACCAATATACATTGATGATTCGGCTATGGCAAATGTTATGGAGATGCGCACCAAAGCCCGGCGCTTGCAAAGCGAGCATGATTTGGGTCTAATTGTGATCGATTATCTCCAGCTTATGAGTGGTCGAAATAATTCCAGTGATAATCGAGTGCAGGAAATTTCCGAAATATCGCGTGGGCTCAAGGGGTTGGCGCGCGAGCTCAATGTGCCGGTGATTGCCTTGTCGCAGTTATCGCGCTCGGTTGAGGCTCGTCACCCTCAAATACCACAATTGTCAGATCTACGTGAGTCTGGTTCGATTGAGCAAGACGCTGATGTGGTGATGTTTATTTACCGCGAGGACTATTACAACAAAGAAAGCGAACGGGAAAATATTGCCGATATCTTTATCAAGAAGCATCGAAACGGACCGACTGGTGATGTCGAACTATATTTTGAGGCCGATAAGATGCTCTTCAAGAATA
>CAZCIH010000035.1:0-8048 GCA_964498855.1 uncultured Candidatus Saccharibacteria bacterium
GTCGTCTCCATGCCCAGTTCTCATCCTCCCAAATAGAGATGGACTTGCGTCGGACACGAATTCGTGACCTAAATGGTAAGTTGCATGTCTTTCCCAATGCTTTGATTGACCGTAATTCTTGGATGTTAATTGATCGGCGACACGAAATTAGGCCAAATTCAAAGCTCGCAAATGTTTTTAAAAAGCCGGTTCAAAGAAAGGTGGTTAAAAGATGACAGAGCAATTACTTTTGATAATGGTTTCGGTTGCAACAATCCTACTTTTGGTTTATACCATAATTGTGATGGTATTGTTGACAAAAATATTAAAACGAATTAAGAAGATTGCCGAGAGGACCCAGGAGGAGGTCGAGACAGTTGCTGATATTGTCAGCGATGTTAAAGAGTATTATCTTAATCCTGTTAAGGTGGCAAGTATTATCGGTCAATATTTTTCGGGTGGCAGGGGTCGTCGGCGGAAATGATTAGTCTAATAAAAAAAGGAGTTTATTATGGCAAAAAAGTCTAAATCAGGTGAAGGTAAGGGGTTTATAATTGGTGCCGCGGTTGGAGCAATAGTGGGATCGGTGACAGCCCTGCTGTTTGCTCCTCAAAGTGGTAAAGAGACACGTGAGGATATCGTTAAAGCCGCCAAGCACGTTGGTAGTGAGCTAGACAAAAAACGTAAAGAGCTCGAGGGTGCGATGGTTCGGTTGAAAGGTACAGCAGCAAAAGAAGGTGCCCAGCTATTAAAACAAATTGATGCTTTAAAAGCTGAACTTTCGAAAAAAGCCGAGGAACTCTCGAAAGAAGGTGCAAATCTATCCAAAGAGAGTCGAGAGGCTGCTAAAAAGCTGATTACTGAAGGGGCTGAGTTGGCTGACAAATTGGGTGAGTCTGTACAACGATTAATCGAAAGTGCTAAAACTGAGACTCAGTCGACAACAAAGACGATTACCAGTACGAAAGTAGCTAAGTCCACAGCTAAAACCGCTAAGAAACCGGCCAAGCCTAAGAGCTAGATGTCGGGTAAGTCACCTTCCACAACTCCAAAGAGTAAGCATTCTAAGCTCGATCGTGCGGCGGTTGGTGGAGAGAGGCTGGGCTTGGATGAATTCGTTGAACTCTTAAACAGTCCTTCTCGGATTGCTTTTCTTAATCTTAGAGCTGGCTTCTGGCGAGGTATCGGCTTCACCTTGGGTGCAGCCGTTATTGTGGTGGTGGTTGGTGCTTTAGTCTATTATCTTGGTGGCCTACCATATATTGGTGATTTCTTAAATAAAGTCAATAGTGTCATCCAGTCAACTCATTAATTTTTTCGTCCGCTTCGACTGTGCTAAAATAGTATAAGCACGAGAGGTTCGCAAAAAAGGAGGAGTGATGTCATCTGATATTTCAGCTGGAGTTTTGCCGACTGCCAAAAATGATGCCGTGAAGGTGACGAATTTTGTACATCTTCACAATCATACTCACTACAGTTTGCTTGATGGGCTGCAAAAAGTACCGGCCATGCTCGATCACGTCAAAGAGCTTGGCCAGACGGCTGTGGCTATCACTGATCATGGCACCCTGTCTGGTGCGATTGAGTTCTATAAGGAATGCAAGAAGCGTGATCTGAGGCCAATAGTGGGGATGGAGGCATATGTCGCACCACGCAAATACACTGACAAGAATTCCAAAGAAGATCGTAATCCGTACCACTTGACATTGTTGGCAAAAAATCAGACTGGTTACCAGAATCTTATGAAGCTGTCGACTATTGCTTGTCTCGATGGGTTCTACTACAAGCCAAGAATCGATCGAGAGTTGCTTGAACGCTATCACGAAGGCTTGATTTGTCTTTCTGGCTGCATCGGCGGTGAGTTGGGCAGTCATATTTTAAATGATAATTTAGACCAGGCTAGAGAAACGGCAGGTTGGTACAAAGATCTTTTTGGCGAGGATAATTATTATTTAGAGATGCAGCCGCATATTGGCTGGGAGCCGCAGGATAAGGTCAATGCCACTCTCAAGCAATTGTCTGCCGAGTTAAAGATTGATTTGGTAGTGACTGGCGATGCTCACTACACCAGAGAGGAAGATCATAACCCACATGATGTCTTACTTTGCGTACAAACTGGAAGTATGCTGGAAGATCCTAAGCGAATGCGCTTGGAGCAGGATTTGTCGGTTCATGATGGCGATTATATGCTATCGAAATTTCCTGATCATCCCGAAGCAATAGCCAATACAGTCAAGATAGCCGAAGCTTGTCAGCTCGAGATTGAACTGGGGAGAATTTTGATACCTAAATTTGACGTCCCAGCAGGAGAGAGTGAGAAATCATATCTTAGGCGCTTAGTTTTTCAGGGCGCTGCTAAACGTTACACCGATCTTCCAGCTGAGGACTTGGTGCATGTTACCGAAGCTAAAATTAGGCCCAAGTTGTCAAAAGAGGTACTCGATAGAATCGAGTATGAGCTTGAGGTGATTGGCAAAATGGGCTATGAGGGGTATTTTTTAATCGTCTCTGATTTGATAAATTGGAGTAAAAATCAGGGTATTGTTTGTGGGCCGGGGCGTGGATCGGCGGCTGGTTCGATGATTGCATATCTAACCAATATAACTGAGCTTGATCCGCTCAAATATGATTTGCTATTTGAGCGTTTCTTAAATCCGGATCGAATATCGATGCCCGATATCGATATGGACTACGCTGACGATAGACGTGAAGAGGTGATAAACTATGCGACTGAGAAATATGGCCAAGATAGGGTGGCACAGATTATTACTTTTGGTACGATGGCAGCTCGCAATGCTGTTCGGGATACAGGACGAGTCTTGGGCTTACCTTACGGTGAAGTTGATGCCATTGCCAAGCTGATTCCACCTCCGATTCAAGGGCGCCATATCCCATTATCCAAATCAATTATTGACAATCCTGAACTTTCGAGTGAATACAAGTCAAATCCTCGTGCCAAGCAGGTAATTGATGTGGCGATGAAACTCGAGGGTACGATTCGAAATCAAGGAACTCATGCTGCTGGTGTGGTGATTGCACACGAGGAGCTGGTACGCCACACGCCACTGACTCGGGCTAGTAAGGGTGGTATATCGACCCAATATTCGATGGGACCAATCGAGGATCTCGGCCTGTTGAAATTTGACTTTTTGGGCTTATCTAACCTGACAATCATAAAAAACACTTTGCGTATAATACGCAAGGTCTATGACGTTGAGCTTAACATTAATGATATCCCCCTTGATGATAAAAAAACTTTTGCGCTTCTTAGTAAAGGGGATACAACGGGTGTTTTCCAGCTTGAGTCAGCAGGGATGAAGCGCTATATTCGTGACCTTAAGCCAAATCACTTCGAAGACATTATCGCCATGGTGGCATTGTATAGGCCCGGACCAATGCAGTGGATTGAAGATTTTATCAATCGTAAGCACAATCCAGCATTGATAAGCTATGATCATCCGAAAATGGAGTCGGCCTTAAAAAACACCTATGGTATCATTGTTTATCAAGAGCAGGTCATGCAGCTGGCGACTGACTTGTGTGGCTTTAGTGGTGGCCAAGCTGATACACTGCGCAAGGGTATAGGCAAGAAAATTCCTGAAGTATTGGCTAAGATGAAGAAAGAATTCATCGAGGGGGCAATCAAAACTAGTCAAGCTGATCCTAAATTTATGGAAAAGCTTTGGAAAAGTTTGGAAGACTTTGCTGCTTACTGCTTCAACAAGAGTCATGCCGCCTGTTATGCGCTTATTGCGGTTCAGACAGCTTATCTAAAGGCTCATTATCCGGCTGCTTTTATGGCCGCACTGATGACTAGTGACCATGAGAATTTAGATCGAATCGCGATTGAGGTGGCAGAATGTCGCAAGATGGGTATCGATTTATTACCACCTGATATTAATGAGTCTTATGATGAATTTGCGGTAGTTCCGAGCACAAATAATATACGATTTGGACTTGGTGCAGTTAAAAACGTCGGCTCTGGCCCGATCGAGAGTATTTTGTCGGCTCGGGCTGAAGGGCCCTTCAGCTCAATAGAAGATTTTGCCAAAAGAGTTGATGCTCCTGTGATTAATCGAAAAACTCTCGAGAGTCTAGCTAAAGCTGGTGCCTTTGATTCGTTGAGTGATCGCGATACCATTTTAAATAATATCGACAAGATTAGTTCTTATGCCTCAAAAGCACAAAAAAATGCCCTGCTCGGCCAGATTGATATTTTTGGAAGCCTCGGAGTCAGTGAGGATTTGCCAGCCTTGCATTTGGATGCACCAACCAGCAATAGCCAGCCGCGCGAGAGATTAGCTTGGGAACGCGAGTTGCTTGGTCTATATCTTTCCTCTCATCCACTAGATGAATATGACAATTATATTGCTCATAAGACTCAATCAATTGATGCTCTCAATCGAAAGAATGAAGGTCAGACTGTGACCGTGGGTGGAATCGTGACAGGATTTCGTAAAATTATGACCAAGAATGGGGCTAATATGGCTTTTGTCCAGCTTGAGAATAAGTCAGGAGAGATCGAATTGATAGTTTTTCCGAAAGCCTATGAAAGAGCTGCTACTGCACTGTCAGTTGATCAAATTGTCGAGGTAACAGGCAAAATTAACGCCAAAGATCGTGATGGTCGGCCGACTGATGAAGTAAAAATCATGGTTGATCGAGTGAGTCCGATTAGTGCCGAACGGGCTGCAACCTACAAAGATCGTCCCGTAAAAGAGAAGATGGTGACAAGCAAAGAGTCGATTGAAGCGAAAACTGCTCGTAAGATGGTGTTAAGAGTAGCGAGTCATCACGAGAGTGCCAAGCTAGTTGCAGTCAAGAAGGTGCTTGAGTCAGCTCCTGGAAAAGATACTGTTTTTTTACTAGTGGGAAGTGATTATCACAAGATTATAAAGCTTCCTTTTATGGTGGAGATTAGCGATGGCTTGGTTGCTAACCTGAAAGAAATTGTGGGTGAGAAAAATGTAGGTGTGAAATCTGACAAGGCAAAAGTATCTTAAGTATATTTCTCTGTCTTGATTGGTGGGTGATTGTATGGTAATATGTCCTAGTTATGGAAGCTCTCCAGATAGTCGAAAAATCAAGCCGAAAGGCGAAATTACCTCAAATTCAACCTGGTGATACTGTCCGTGTGCACCAGATGATCCGTGAGGGCAATAAGAGCCGAGTACAGGTTTTTGAAGGCGTAGTTATCCGTCAGCGAAAATCAGCTGGGATTGCGGCTCATTTGACTGTGCGCAAGATTGCTTCAGGTGTGGGAGTGGAGAAAAGTTGGTTCTTGCACTCACCTAACGTGGTGAAAGTTGAAGTTGTACGACGCTCGAAAGTACGCCGAGCATATTTGAGCTATTTACGTGGTTTGCGTGGTAAAAAGGCTCGTTTGAGTGAACAAGAGTTTGATAAAGCTTTGGCAAACGAGGCAGATACGCGTACTCAAGCTGAGATCGAGGCGGATGAGCAGGCTAAAGTGGAAGACAGCAAGTCTGCTGATAAAGTATCAAAAAATGATGAAACGACTGATGCTATTGAGTCGGTCGAGGTGGTGGAGTCGACTGAAGATTTGGCTAAAGCAGAAGATAAGGCGGCGGCTACTGCCGATCCAGAGTTTGATGAAGCCCAGCCTGGCCAAGATGACCAAGACTTAAGCAATACTCAGGGCGATGACGAGACTCTCTTGCCAGCAGAAGAGAAACAGGCCGGAATCGACAAGGCCGAAGACGATATCACAAGTCAACAGAATAAAAAATAAATTCAGCTAGACCCATCAATAGATTGAGAGGTGGGTTTTTCTTATGTTTGCCAAAATCTATCTTTTCTGCCATAATATCGGCGACCTTTGGCAGTCGCCAGAGAAGTACATCGATACAGGAAGGTAGGAGATGTTTTTCCATCTTGCAATCAATGAAATGTTCTCTCAGGGCAAGCATATCTGTATTGGACTAGACCCCGATCTCGATTTGCTCAGCGCAATGACGGTGACTGGTTTGAATGGCAAGCAAATACCACTGGCTGGGGTACCTGGAGTCTTTCACTTTAACCAAGCCGTCATATCTGCTACTAGTGACCTGGTAGCGGCCTATAAAATCAACCCGGCTTTCTATCTGTCGCTAGGCCGTTCGGGTATGGATGCACTTCACGGTACAATCGATTGTATTCGGATCCAAGCTCCGGAAGTGCCCATCATCATCGATGGTAAGTATGGTGATGTGGAGCACAGCAATGAGCACTATGCAAGATTCGTCTTCGAAGATCTGATGGCTGATGCGGTGACACTCAACCCGCTTTCTGGACTTGATCACGCGATGCCATTTCTCGATTTCGAGAACAAGGGAATCTTCGTGGTCTGTCGGATGAGTGGCTCACAGGAGTTGAGTATTCCTGCTCGGACGGTCAATATTTCCCGACAAGAAGCTGAGCAGTGGGGTTTGTACGACCAGATCAGCATGAAGCCATACGGTGAGACTGAGTCAGAAAATATAATGACCGGGTGGTGGCCGAATGATGAGCCCATAGCGGTGAGTGAGCTCATCATCAGGCAGGTGGCATACGACTGGAACGGCAATTGTAATTGCGGCGTAGTGATAGGCGCTGGGCATCTTGAGGAGATGAAGTTAGCCTCGGAGTTCAGGCTACCCATGCTGATTCCTGGCATTGGCAGTCAGGGTGGTGAGCTAGGTTCAGTCATCTCGCAGATCACTGGCCGTGATTTCTTAGTGAGTAGCTCAAGAAGTATCCTGTATTCTGGCTATGACCGGGATGCTGGAATCGCAGCTCGGGCCAAGGCTGAAGAAATGCAAAATTACATCCAGCAAATCATGACCTAGAGGGGATGGGCTAGTCCAATTCTTCCTGTAAAACAGTCGCTTGGGAAAAATCCTAAGTGACTGTTTTCTTTTTTGAGCCACTCATGCCATAATTGAGCCTGATGAAGGCAAATTATGAGATGGAGCAGAGGTTGAGACAAGATGGTTTTAGTATTGTGGTTGGAGCCGATGAGGTGGGGCGAGGCGCCTTGGCAGGCCCTATCGTGACGGCTTCGGTAGTTTTGCCTGACGGCTGTAATTTAAGCTTGTCCGATTCGAAGAAGCTGACTAAAAAACGTCGTCGCGAGTTAGCTAGTCAAATATTATCTTGTGCACAAGATTTTGGTATCGGTTCGGCTTCTCATCAAGAAATTGATGAATTTGGCCTAACAACTGCTTTGCAATTAGCATATTTGCGGTCATTGGAAATGCTACAAGATGGCTTTAATACAGTTATTTTAGACGGATCGCATAATGTAATCGGTGAAGATTTTGTGATTTGTCGACCTAAGGCTGATCGAGATTGTGCTTGCGTGGCGGCCGCTTCTATTCTTGCCAAAGTATATCGCGATGAGCTAATGTGGGGATTGGCCGGGCAATTCCCAGATTACGGCTTTGACACACATGTTGGCTATGGTACGGCCAAGCATTTAGCCTCTATTGTTGAATATGGTCCTAGTCCTTTGCAACGATTAAGTTTTCAGGTGCGCTCATGACAAATACGACAAAGATTGGTCGAGACGCTGAAAGCTATGTCGCAGGTCAGCTGGCACTGCAGGGTTACCAAGTGATTGCTCGCAATCAGCGGACTCGCTTTTATGAAATAGATATTATTGCTGTCAAACAGCAGCAGTTGCGCTTTATTGAGGTTAAATATCGCAAGTTTTCTGGTAGTGGAGATGGTTTGGAGGCAATTACACAAACTAAAATTAAGCGCCTGACCAGAGCAATCACATCCTGGCTGGCCGAACATCAGGAATACACTGACTATGAAATTAGTTTAGACGTAGCTGCTGTCTCGTCTACTGGTGGTGGCTATAGTTTACAATATATCGAAAATATAACGTCGTTATTATCCAGTTAGCATTAGTGGTAAAACTCCTTGACAGGTGACTTGACCTGGGATAAAATAAAATTATCCTCTAGGTAACGTGGTAACAGTCGGTTCTATTATTAGTGACCCGGCTTTTTTTGACCCCAAATATGGGTAATTGGATTATTTTAGAAAGGAAATTATGAATACACAGTTTATTTCGGCAATTG
>CAZCIH010000036.1:0-5303 GCA_964498855.1 uncultured Candidatus Saccharibacteria bacterium
ATGGCCAAGCGGAGCCAAACTCATCCACAAATGCTCACATCTGTGATGGAAATTAACTCTGATCGCATCCAAAAATGCCTCAATTTTTTGAAATATCAATTGGGCGAAATGAAGAATAAGAAGATTGCGCTACTTGGATTAGCGTTCAAGCCCAATACCGATGATATGCGTGAGGCTGTATCGATCAAGCTGACCAACTCATTAGTAGCGATGGGGGCAAAAGTGCATGGCTACGATCCGGTAGCTGGACCCATGGCTACCAAGCTGTTGCCCAAGCTAAATGTTGATCCCAGTGTAGCGGTGGCTATCGATAGAGCTGATGCGGCGGTATTGGTAACTGAATGGAATGAGTTTAAACAACTTAACTTAGAGAAAATAAAGGATTCGATGAAGTCTCCCATAATATTCGATGGGCGTAATTTATACGATCCAGCAGAAATGAAGCGTCTTGGTTTTGTTTATAAAAGTATTGGCCGTTAGTTTTCTACCTCGAACTTCTGGCGAAAAGAATACGAAAAGTATGTGATTCGGTATATAATATATAGTGCATGGCGCGAAGCAGTAAAAAGGAAAAATCACTCGGATCACCCGGTTCTAGGCCTAGCAACGGGGTGGATTCGCTTGTTTCCGTCTCAGCCAAAAACACCCCCAAGCCCACTCCGGCGAGTAAAAAACAACTTGATGAATCTCAACGCTTTAATCTGCCTTCGGTCCGTCGCCTGACAAAAGGCAAGAAGGTGCTCTATGGTATTGGTGTTGCCAGCTTAATTCTCTTGGCTGGTCTGATCAGCTTACGACTCGCTTACGCCAATAGAATATACCCCGGCGTCTGGGGAAATGGACTTTACCTCGGTGGCCTTACCAAAGATGAAGCCAAGCAATTGCTTGATAAGCAGACCGCGAGCTATGTCGAGACGCCAGTATTCATTTCAGACGGCCAGAACAGCACCAAGCTCGATCTAAAAACTATCGACTTATCATATGATACTCAGGCTACATCCGAAGAGGCTTTCGACCAAGGACGAAATGGCAATCTAGCGCAACAGATGGGACAGCAAATAAGCCTACTCTTAGGTGGAGGTGATAAAACATTGGCGGCAATAAATTATAATGGTACTAAACTTGCTGCTACCATTAATCCTATTTATGTCAAAAGTGCAGAGCTCGTCAACAATGCTTCGCTCGACTATAAAGATGATAAGCTCCAGGTGGTAAGTGGGCAAAGTGGTAAGCGACTCGACCTAAGTGAGCTAGTCCTTGATATCGACACTCACCTTCGAACTCTCGACGTCAAGCAAATCAATGCACAGACTGATTCGATAACACCGTTAGTCGACAATAACACTATAGCCACTAATCAAACTATCGTGGAGGGCTATGTCGAAAAACCACTTAAGCTCACTGATGGTGCTAAGTCTTGGGATATTAGTCCGAAAGAGATTATTAGCTGGATTAAATATTCTGATACTTCTTATACCTTAGCCAAAGTCTCGTCTCCTCTGGCTAGCTTCTACTATCTAGCTCCAGCTAAGCCAAAGCCAAGCTTTGATAAGACTGAGATAAAGCATTATTTAGAAAACATAAGCGGTCAAATAAATATCGAGGCGCAGGATGCCCAGCTCACTATTGAGGGCGATAGGGCAACCGTATTTAAACAAAGCCGTGATGGCAAAAAGCTCGATATCGACAAAAGCGCTGAGTCGATTTACGCTGTTTTAGACAGATCTGAAGGTGATCGCTCGATCACATTAAGTGTCACCACTACTAAGGCGGCAGTTAACGATAGCAATATTGACAAACTGGGGATCAAGGAGCTTCTCAGCGAGGGGGTGAGTTATTTTCCTGGTAGCTCAGCCGCACGACTAACTAATGTTAGGGTTGGAGCCTCCCGGTTTAATGGCGTCTTGCTCAAACCAGGCGATACGTTCTCTTTTGGGGCGCTACTCGGAGATGTCGGGCCAGAACAAGGCTATGCCAAAAGCTATGTCATCCTAGATGGCAAACAAGACACTGACTATGGCGGCGGTCTCTGCCAAGTTTCTTCAACTGCCTATCGGGCAGCGTTACTAGCTGGCCTGCCGATTGTCGAGCGACACAATCACGCCTTTGCTGTTAGCTATTACACTGAGCCTTATGGAGTGCCTGGTGTTGACGCTACAATCTATTACCCACAAGTTGACTTTAAATTCAAAAATGATACTGGTGCCCACATCCTCATTCAAACTGAGTTGAAAGGCACAACATTAAAATTCCGATTTTACGGTACCAAGACTAAGAGCGGAGTGATTCGTGGGCCTCAGTTTATCACCGGCTCGAATGACCCAAACCAGCCTTCGAAGACAGTTTTCTGGCGTGATGTAGTGGTCAATGGCCAAGTCACCAAAACCGATACAATAAATACTTATTATAAATCGGCCCTCGACTACCCTCACGTCGACTAATAAGAGGGTTGTCTAGATTTGTCAGACGTCCCGCTATTTACCAATACAAAAGTTAGCAAAAATTGCATCAATCGTCTCTTGATTGGTACTTTCTCCAAGCAGTCCACCAAGGACTCTAATGGCTTCATTGATGTCAACGAGAATGACATCGCTTGGCTGTCCTGCTTCAATCGCCTGCCTAGCTACCGTCAGTAAGCCTCTGGCCTCTCTGATTGTTGCTATCTGCCTCTGGGTGATGGCGGCTGTCGATTCTTTACCTCCATGTCTCCTGGCCATTTCTGACAAAACTCGCCTAATATCTGACAGCCCCTTGTCTTTTAGAGCTGCTATTGTTACCTGGTCATTAGCCTTGACTTTAAGTTTTGTCGGGCGCGGCGATCGCCCCAAGTCAGACTTAGTCCAAACAATTACGATAGGCTGACTGACGTTACCTTCTTTATTCAAAAGTTTATTTTTTTCCAGATAGCTTGTGGTCGCCGACTCATCACCTGGCTCAACCAATAATAACACCAAATCGCTTGAGGAAATCTGTTCTTTAGTTCGCCCAATCCCTAACCGTTCGACCTGGTCGGGTGCATTATTAAGCCCAGCAGTGTCCACCAAGCGAATTGTTACATCGTCTATACTCAGTTTTTCTTCAATGGAGTCGCGAGTCGTGCCAGGGATGTTAGTAACGATTGAACGCTCATAACCAAGCAGATGATTGAGCAGGGTCGACTTGCCAGCATTTGGTAGTCCCACTAGAGCCACTTTAAAGCCTTGTCGCAGGGTCGCCACCTGGTTTTCGTACTGCAACAATCGACCAAGTTGATTGGCAATCTCGGTAAGTGTCGCCTTAATCTGGCTTTCATCGTCCACCACCAAATATTCTTCACTGAAATCTAAGTGGGCTGATATTTGGGCCGATAGAAGAATTAAGCTCTCTCGAATGTTTTTAATCGCCCCGCTCAATCCCCCTGCCAGCTGATCGGTAGCCAGACGAGTTAATGCCTCATTCTCTGATTGTACCAAATCAAGTACAGCTTCAGCCTGAACCAGATCAATCTTGCCGTTTATAAATGCTCTTTTAGTGAATTCTCCTGGCTCTGCAAGCCTGGCCCCCGATTCCAGACAAGCTGATAAAACTGCCTGGGTGACCGCTTCTCCCCCATGAGTCTGCAGCTCTGCCACATCCTCGCCGGTGTAGGAGTGAGGTGCGGGCATAAATACCGCCAAAGCCTGATCGATTTTTTTACCTTTAGACATAGCCCAGCCTAATGTGAGCTGACGTGGCTCTAGCTTTCTTTTAGCATCTCTTTTTAGAGGTTGCCAGACGGACTCAATCAGTCTGCCTGCTTTTCCTCCACTAATCCTAACTACCCCAACAGCTCCTTGGCCCGGCGGGGTGGCAATGGCAACAATAGTATCTTTCTGTCCTGTTTTCATGATGATGGCTGAAAGTTGGGTGTAATCTTTAGGGTCGTTTTTTCACCACGATAGTTCGGTGTGGCTCCTCGCCTTCACTGGTAGTCTCGACAGCCGGATTCTCAGCCAAATGCATATGGACCAATCGACGCTCATATGAATTCATCGGCTTTAGTCGTACCTCTTTGCTGGTATTAATAGCTTTTTCGGCTGCATCTTTAGCGATGTGTGCGAGCTTATCTTGACGCTCCTTTTTATATCCAGCCACATCAACAACCACAAAAGGTGCGTAGGCAAGCTGACGCTTAATTAGTAGATTGGCTATATATTGTAGGGCGCGCAAATTCTCACCACCACGGCCTATTAATAGGGCGTGGTCGGTACTATTTATGTTTAAGTATGGCTGGTCATTAAATTCACCAATCTCGACTTGCGACTCAATGCCCATCGAGCCGATTAGCTCCTCGACGATCGTTTTGATTGGCGCGAGGTCAAAGTCGGACATTATTTCTTCTTTCCCTTCTTTTTAGAAGATATCGCCTTTGGGCCAGACTGTTTGACAGCTACCACTGGAGCCTCTTCCATTTCCTCAATCTCCTTGTTGGCAATTAATTTCTGCTGAATTATGGCAACTACATTTGTGGTCAACCAGTAGAGCGGTAGGGCCGCTGGAAGTCGCCAAGCAATCGCGATGGTAATAAGTGGGAATAGATAGACCATCATTGCTGACATTTGAGCTTGCGGGTCCTTACTATTCTTAGGCACCTTTGGTGTAATCATCTTAACCTGGATGTATTGTCCAAGTCCGGCAAGTAGGGCGAGTATGACACTGGGCTTAGCCATCGATATGACGCCAAATAGTGTCGGGTCAAAGCTACTTGGATTAGCGATAATCTCTTTGATGTAGCTTAGGTTTGCTACCCAGGGATAGAGATGCGGTATTATCTCACCCGCACCTTTGGCGGTCCGCTCAAAAACAATAAAAAGGGCGATTAGAAATGGAAGCTGGACAACGGTCGTCAGGCAGGACGAAAAAGGATTGACCTCCTTTTCTTTATAAAGCTCCATCAGCATCTGAGATTCTTTTTGCCTGTCGCCACCGGCAGCCTTTTTTATCTTGGCGATCTCTGGTTGTAAGGCTTGTAACTTCTTCTGTGAATGAAGTTGCTTCCCTGCTAATGGCCAGAGTATGAGTCTGATGATAAGGGTTAAAATGATGACGCTAATGCCAAAATCGTGGCCGGGCAGGATGGCATATATGGCCATCAATAAATTCATCAAGGGATAAACAAGAATTGTATTAAACATGTTTGCCTTTCTTAGTTTCTATTTTAGCGTATTTGGAGCTATAACTTAAGTCAACGCCTGGTTTGGTCCATGGATTACAACGCGACACTCGCTTCATTCCTAGCCAAATTCCCCTCCAGGAGCCATTTTCTACGATAGCTAGCTTGGTAT
>CAZCIH010000036.1:5313-8043 GCA_964498855.1 uncultured Candidatus Saccharibacteria bacterium
AAAACCCAGAGGGATAACGCTTACGCAGTGGTCCATGGTCTGGGGACAAGGTCTTTTGATAAATAACTATCATGCCAATTAATACTTTTTTCATCACTCACTTGCTCCATTCTGACCTGTAGCTAGTTCGATATTCGCCAGATACCTAGTCTCTCCAAGCACCTCACCAATTGCTTCTTCGCGGCCAATGCCTCTAATTTGCTAATGTCGCTTTTGACTGTTACTACAATATTATAGCCTGGTTTTAGCTTGGACCAATCCTTGCGAATTATCTCACTACACTGACGCTTTATCTTATTGCGGACGACTGCCTTTTTGGAAACTTTTTTTGAAACCACTACCGCTAGACGGCTAAAGTCATAGTTCGATTTACTGGCTTTGACAAATAAATCTTTCGAGCCAAAGCTTCGGCCATATTTGTAAACCTTATTAAAGTCACTCGCCCGTCGCAATCTAAACTTACGGGCCAGCATGCTAAATAGCGACCCTCTTGCGCCCCTTTAAGCGGCGGCGCTTTAGGACAGCTCGGCCCATCCGAGTCGACATACGGCTCATAAAGCCGTGAACTCTTTGGCGTCTTCGTTTTTTTGGTTGATGTGTTCGCTTCATAAATCTTGTCTATTTTAACCACAAAGAGCCTTCTTGTCAATTCTATCACTATCCACTTTCCACAGTTTGTACGGCTTTTGTGCACAGTCTTTCATCTGGTAGATTAAAAATGTGGATAAATATTTAGATATTTTGCTAGTTGTGGAAAACTCATAAAATGGTTATCATAGATGTAATGTGATGGGTGAGATAAAGTGACAAAAGATAGCGCTTATTTAGACAAGACGTGGCGAGCCGTGCTTGGAGAGCTTGAGATTTCTTTGAGTAAGGCCAATTATAAAACTTGGATAAATGGCTCACGATTAGTCGCCATCGATGGTGCTGGGGCGACTGTTGCTGCTTCAAATATTTTTCAAAAAGACTGGATCGCCCGTAAATATAATGACCAGATATTAGATGCTCTGAAGAAAAATAATCCCGAAATTTCTAAGGTTAATTATATTGTTGGGCACTCAACCCCGGATATTTCCAACGAGACCCCTGAAGCCCGAGAAGGTATCGACTCCAGTATTCAGGATGATAATCTTAGTAGTGAAAAGCGACACTCCAGTGCACCATCAACCGCCGAGGCCAGAGAGGAGCTGGCTTTTATTAACCAGCGATCTACTTTGCATAATAAGTTTAGCTTCGCAAACTTTGTAGTCGGGTCTGGCAATCGTTTGGCCTACGCGGCGGCCAAGGCTGTGGCAGAAAACCCAGGTGACTCATATAACCCACTTTTTCTTCACGGTCCAGCGGGTGTCGGCAAAACTCACCTCATGTTTGCTATTAGCTCTGCAGTGGCGTCGTCAAACCCAAAGGCTAAAATTCTCTATGTTACCAGCGAGGAGTTTATCACAAGCTTTATTAATGCTGTCTCTAAGGGTGATCAATTCACCGACAAGTATCGGAAGGCTGATGTTTTATTGGTTGATGATATGCAATTTATAGCTGGCAAACAAGCCACCCAAGAGGGCTTCTTCCACACCTTTAACTCTCTCCATCAGGCAAGTAAGCAGATTGTACTTTGCTCCGATCGACCACCAGCAGCTATTGCCACACTCGAAGACAGGTTGCGAAGTCGATTTGAATGGGGAATGGTAGTGGATATCCAGATGCCTGACTTTGAGACTAGAATGGCTATCTTAAACAACAAAGCCCACGATAAGGGGATCGATCTCCCGCCAGATGTGGCCGATTTTATCGCTCAATTAATTGAGACCAATATTCGCGAGCTTGAGGGTGGTCTTAATAAAGTGATTGCCTACTGCGAGGTTCATGGCCTACCCATAACCCTTGAGGTAGCAGAAGAGGTGCTTGGCAAGAATAGCTCCAGGGGTAATAAAAAACCAAACCCTAAACAAATCATTGAAAAAACCGCTGCTCATTTTGATTTGAGAGTGGCGGATATTCTCAGCCCAAAGCGTGACAAGGAGATCGTTGTCCCCAGACAGGTAGCGATGTACATTATGCGGAATGAATATAATATCAGCTTTCCGATTATTGCCCGCTCACTTGGTAAGAAGGACCACACCACTGTTATTCACGGGGTAAAAAAAATATCGGAGCTCTCCCGCACCGACGAGACGCTTGGCCGGGAAATACGCGAGCTAAAACAAAAGCTGCTTATTTAGTTATCCACAGCTATTAGTGGATAAGCTGTGTATTAAATGGGTAAATACTGGGTAAATATAGAGGTATAAATAAAATCTTATGCACATCTTTTACAGTCTTGACTTTATTTTTTTAAAAGTTTTACGGTCTTGCCGAATGTTTTTAAGCACATTATTAACACTTTTATTAGTCCTTATTGCACAGTTTCGTAGTTATATTATAAAGCTCTACAAAAGAAAAAACGGCTCTCTATACTCCATTTCCACAAGACCTATTATTACTGTTATTAATTATATATATTAAGTAAGGCAAAGAGAGGTAAGGTATGAAACTTTCAGTCACACAAGAAAATCTAAATAAGGCTCTAGGATATGCCATTAGAATAGTCGGTTCTAGAAATAGCCTACCAGTACTTGGCAATGTATTACTTGCAACAGACTCATCAAGATTAAAGATATCAGCTACGAACCTAGAGATGGCTATCTCCTGCACGATTGGCTGTAAGGCTGAGGTGGATGGTGCGATAAG
>CAZCIH010000037.1:0-7948 GCA_964498855.1 uncultured Candidatus Saccharibacteria bacterium
AGACAGTATTGGTCGTGGTCTCTACCTCAGTGGCCTAACCTCCGCCGAAGGCCTTAAGCTTCCAGACAGTATTGGTCGTGGTCTCTACCTCAGTGGCCTAACCTCCGCCGAAGGCCTTAAGCTTCCAGACAGTATTGGTCGTGGTCTCTACCTCAGTGGCCTAACCTCCGCCGAAGGCCTTGAGCTCCCAGACAATATTGATGGTGATCTCTGGCTCGATGGCCTAACCCCAGAAGCTCGACAAGACCTACGCCAGAGTCGACCCGATCTAAAATACAAAATCATACCTAACCCATGACCTTGAGCATGATAAGATTGAAAAATACATGACATATGTCATAATGATCAGTTATGACCGATAAAATATATCTCGATTATGCTTCGGGCGCACCACTTGATCAGATAGTCAAGCGATCCATGGATGAAGCTGAATTACTCTTTGCCAACCCTTCGGCCAGTAGCTCTCTGGGGCGAATGGCAAAAGAACGCTTGGAAACGGCGCGCTGGGATGTGGCCAAGGTACTTGGTGCGAAAAAATCTGAAATAATCTTTACCTCAGGTGGTACGGAAGCTGATAATATGGCGATTATTGGCATCACAAGGGCAAATGCTGAGGCGGGCAAGCATATCATCACTACCCAAATCGAACACAAGGCCGTGCTAGCAAGCTTTGGTGTACTTGCTCGTGAAGGCTTTGAGGCGGAGCTGATAAAAGTTTCTGCTACTGGTGCGGTAGACTTAGCTGACTTGGAGCAGATGATACGCCCTGATACTATTTTAGTCTCGATAGGTCTGGCCAATAACGAGATCGGTACGATACAGCCACTAGCTGAGGTGGCGGGTATCATCAAGAAGGTAAGGGCGAGTCGTAAGAAAAATGGGCATAATGTACCGTTATTTTTACATACTGATGCGAGTGCTGCCGTTGGGCAATTAGGTCTGGCGGTCAGTCGGCTAGGGGTCGATGCTATGAGTCTCAATGCTGCTAAAATCTACGGCCCCAAGGGGAGTGGTGCATTGTATCTGCGGACCGGGATGAGCATCGAGCCCATCATAATCGGCGGTGGGCAGGAAGGGGGACGCCGAGCGGGTACAGAAAATCTTGTGGGTGCAGTCGGGCTGGCTGAGGCACTCAAAATAGCTGAGCAAAAGCGAGTAAGCGAGACAAAAGACCTCGTCAAAATGCGTGATGATTTGATAAAAAATCTTCTTACTCGTCATTCGGGGGCAATTCTCAATGGCCCAAAGAAAAAACGCCTGGCGGGGAATATCAATATTAGCTTTACCGGTGCAGATGGCGAGGACTTGGTGGCAAGGCTCGATGCGGCTGGTGTGATAGTGGCGACCGGGGCAGCTTGCACGGCATCAGATGAGGAGCCAAGCTACGTTTTGTGTGCGATTGGTCGAAGCAAAGCTGAGGCTCAAGGCTCTTTGCGTATAACAATGGGACGTCAAACCACCCAAGCCCAGCTCGATATTCTCGTGCGAGTACTAGGTGATTTGCTCGGTAGCAAAAGAGCTAAATGATACAATAATTCTAATGGCACGGCGAAAAAAATCATTTAAGCGAAAAGTAATATTTTTATTAGTATTTCTGTCCATAATTGGAGCTGTTGTCGCGACGGTCTTTTTCGGACTGGGCTTTTATCTGTCGCCACAAAATGAATTAAAAAAGGCCGATGCGATTGTGGTTGTATCAGGTGGCCAGACCACTACTCGGGCTGGTGAAGGTATTAAGCTATATCAGCAAGGCTGGGCTCCAAAAATAATTTTCTCTGGGGCGGCCATGGATGATGGCCCGAGCAATGCAATGGCCATGAAAGCCCAGGCATTAGCGGCTGGGGTGCCAGACAATGCCATTGAAGTTGATGAAGATGCGCAGAATACTTATCAAAATGCTGTTAATAGTAAGCGTATTATTGAGGGGGATGGAGCGAGTTCGGCTAGCCAAGGGAAGACCATTATACTAGTGACCTCACCTTATCATCAGCGACGCTCGGCGATGACTTTTGCTAAAATATTTGGGCCAAGTTATACGATTTTGAATCATAGCTCGGTTGATAATCGCTGGAGTAAAAGTCATTGGTATGAGAGTGGTTTTTCGCGTGATATCACTCTGGCTGAGTTACGTAAACTGCTATATATTTTAATCACAAATAACTACCAGTAGGTATTGACAAAATAGCATAGGCATGATAGAATAGTTTTTCTGCTCGTCGCATTGGCGAGTACTGTCCCCCCAAAAAAAAGGAAGACATGAAGAAGTTAATTGCTTCTCTTGCTGGTGCAGCCATCTTGGTTGTACCAGTAGCGATCTGGTCGGCGTCCGCGCCGGCTATCGCCAGCTCGGTCACCATTGGTGATCCACCTGAGTGTGGGTCACATGTCCCCTGCCCAGGGGACCCGGCCCCGGACCCTCGGACTCCGGTTGAGGACTTGTGCCGACGACACATTCGTTGCCCCGATGGGGGTGACGGAGGTGTCGATCCGACGCCCGACGACGGTTGCCCGATCGGGAAGCCGTGCAACTACGATGCTCCGGGCTACGAGGAACCTGATGTACCTCCCCCGGATGATGTTCCGGGCGAGGTAGTCGAGCCCAAGCCCAAGTCGAAGTCCAAGACTTCGACTCCATCGAGGGGTACCTCCTCGGTGGCTGAGGCCAAGGTTACCAAGCCAGTCAAGGCACAACCGCGAACCGCAGGCTAGCCCTGACCATGAGACCTCCACACGGATGTGGAGGTCTTTTTTCTAATGTCAGGATATTATCTAGAATATTCTAATAAAATATGTCATAATAACCACCTTATGAAAAGTGTCAAATCCGTATATATTGGTCTCTCTGGTGGAGTTGATAGTGCTGTAGCTGCTACACTGCTCAAGCAGGGTGGTTTTGAGTTGACGGGCGTGTATATGAAAAATTGGTCGGCTGACATTGCCGGTGCTCATTGCCCTTGGCGTGAGGATTTGGCTAGTGCTAGGGCAGTGGCAGCACATCTGGATATACCGCTAAAGGTTTATGACTTTGAAGCTGATTATAAGCGCGCCGTGGTTGACTACATGGTGGCGTCGTATAAAAAGGGACTGACGCCAAATCCAGATGTGATGTGCAATCAAGAGATAAAATTCAAAGTCTTTGCCCAGCGCTGTTTTGATGAGGGGGCAGACCTAATCGCCACTGGTCATTATGCTCGGCTCGGCTTTTTATCTTGGCGCAACTCTATGTCAAAGCGGGAAAGACAGCGGGGGGCAGAGGGTGATCATATTTCTTTACTCAAGGCTAGTGACCCAATCAAAGACCAAACATATTTTCTCTATCGCATGAGCCAAGATGTCGCAAAAAAGGTACTCTTCCCGCTGGGTGATTATCATAAGACAGAGGTTCGCAAGCTGGCGACCGAATTTGGCCTGCCCAATGCCGGCCGTCGTGATTCGCAGGGGCTGTGCTTTGTTGGCAAAGTGCCTCTGCGTGATTTCTTGAGCCAATATATCACACCGCAGCCGGGTGATATTATTGACCAGCGAGGTGAGAAAGTCGGTCAGCATGATGGGGCGTTTTACTACACCATCGGACAGCGCCACGGGCTTGGTATTGGTGGTGGAGCGCCTTACTTTGTTTTTGATAAGGATATTAAGAAGAATATCGTCTTTGTCACCACCGAGCCAGATAATATGGTGCTCAATCGCGATAGGTTTAATATCACCGATTGTGTTTGGTGGTCAGAGCCTAGAATGGGCGAGGAATACGCCGTGCGGATCCGTCATGGTGGTAAATTACTGCCAGCTGTCATACATCAGCTCGGTAGTAATAAGAACAAATATGAGATACGGCTGAGTACACCGGAGCGAGCCATTGCACCGGGGCAGTCAGCGGTGCTCTACGACGGTGAAAAGGTCTTGGGTGGTGGCGTGATAGCTTAGTGGAAATATATTGCTTATGCTAAAATTGGAGTATGAATCAAAGCGCCGATGACTATCTAAGAGAGCAAATAGAAAATAGTCCAGAATTTGGATTGGAGCGTTCTCCAGAAGGAGAATCCACCAGTGTAGACAATAAATTAGGGAATGATCTGGAAGCTATAAGAAACGACAGTGAAAACCCATACTTGCCAGGAAGCCCCATTCGACCGGCAGAGATAGGCCAACTGATTAGCACCCCCGAAGATCAGCCAGGCGCTGAGGCGGGCGATCGAGAGGTCTTAAATAATCAACGCCAGATAATCGAAGGCGCACGCCAGTCACTTGATGAACTGGGTCGGTTGGCTAGCGAAAGTGGCTCGGATAAAAATCCAACCGAATTAAACGACCGCCTTAAAAGCGCTTTGGCCAAGGCCGAGCAAGACAGTCGTCATCCCGACGGGCAACTCGATCACAGATTGGTTGCCGATCGATTGCGGATCGTGGATGAATTGTCCAAGCTAAGTCATGACATGGCTGAGACATATCAGTCGTATGAAGATCAGCTGAAGCAATTAACTAATACCTTTACCCGTGATGCGAAGGATTCATTTGATCAATTTGAGCGTGCTATCGACAAGAAAGATCCAGATACCCTTGAGCTAGAATCAGGCAAGTCACTTGATCGTCTTGGGCAAGACCATCGTCAGATGGAAACGCTACGAGCAAATTTCACTCATGAATTATCGGCGTTTAGCTCGAAGCTAGAGGGTCTGGATGAGCGATATAGTAAGCCAATGGAGCGGATGGGTGAAAAGGCTGTTGATGGGGGTGGAGCGAATATTGAGGCTGGCCAAGATATCTCCCCGCCGGTTGATACCACATCCGAAGCAACCGATGTTACCCGTGGTATCGACCAGTTTCAAGCTGATGCGATGAATGATGTTAATAAACTAGCAAAATCGATTGATGATATTTTAGAGGCACAGAAAGAGATAATCAGCCAAGTTGAAGTTGTCAAAAATGGCGCACGGAAATATGAGACTGATGATGAGAACACAAGACGCACTAAGGCGGAGCGTTTAGAAAGTAACTATAATTGAAGGCTCATAGTACTTATGCTATGATATTGGCGAAAGCTTTTTTTCAAGAGTAAAGTCATGCAAGACAATAAATCAAATTTTTCTGGCGAGCCAAAGAAATCATCCAAGATTATAAAATGGATTCTTATCGTTTTACTCATTATTGCGATTGCAGTAGCAGGCTACTTTGGGTATACCAAGTACCAACAGCAGAGCCAGGAGATTACTCAATTGCAATCCCAGGTGAAAAGCTTGCAGGAGGAGAATGCCAAGCTTAAAGCCCTGGCAAAAGCATCTGCTCAAAAAGCTGAGAGCGCGGATGAGTTTTTTGTCATCAAAGAGTGGGATGTGAAGTTCAAGCCAGCAGATAAATTGACCGGCCTAGCCTATGCAATTAAAGAAGATATGTATAGTTATTTCTCGACAACTTCTCTCATGAGCAGTGCTTTAACGGCGGATAAGCCACCAAACATTGGATCGTACTGTGATGTCACTGGAGGTGCAATCGGTGCCATTTCGCGAGGTAAAAAGGGTGAAGAATATCAAGCTGGACAAATGTATGAGGATGTCAAGGATGCCAAAAAGATCGGCGACTATTATTATGTTGTCGGCAGTCCTCAAAGTACTTGCTCCAATGATAAAGCTACGGCTGATTTGCAAACAGCTCAAATTAAACTCCTCAAAACATCTTTTGCAAGTCTAGAGTCAGCCAAATAAGTCTCAAACTAACCTGAAAATATGGTATAATTTTGGCTATGACCAAGCTACTAACTGCCACTGAAATTCGGCAGAAATATTTAGACTTTTTTACTAGCCAAGAGCATGCGAAAATTCCACGGGCTAGCCTGGTACCACAGGATGATGCCACGACGCTTTTTACCGGCTCGGGGATGCAACCACTATTGCCCTATTTACTGGGACAGCCTCATCCCGATGGTAATCGGCTAGTTGATAGCCAGCCTTGTCTGCGGGCTGAGGATATCGATGAAGTTGGTGATAATAGGCACACAACCTTTTTTGAGATGCTTGGCAATTGGAGCTTGGGAGAGTATTTTAAGCCTGAGCAACTGAAATATTTTTTTGGTTTTCTGACCGATGAGCTTGGTATTGATCCGAGCAAGCTATACGTCACAGTATTTGCGGGTGATAAAAAAGCTGGCATTGAGAGAGATGAGGAGTCAGCTAGAATTTGGCAGGAGCTTTTTGCTACTAAAAGTATCGATGCGCAGATAGTCGATATCGGCTCAGAAGAGCACGGTGGTGAGATTGGTATGCAGTCGGGGCGGATATTTTACTACGATGCTTCGAAGAATTGGTGGAGTCGGGCCGGACGACCTGAGGCTATGCCAGTCGGAGAACCGGGTGGACCAGATAGTGAAGTCTTTTTTGATTTTGGTAGTGAGCACGATAAGACTTACGGTCAACACTGCCATCCAAATTGTGATTGTGGCAGATTTATGGAGATTGGCAACTCAGTCTTTATGCAATATCTCAAACGTGGGGATGGGGGCTTTGATGAACTGCCAGAAAAAAATGTCGACTTTGGTGGGGGGCTGGAGCGGATGACCGCTGCGGTCTTGGGTAGCGCCGATGTATTTAAGATTGATTTACTGTGGCCGATTATCGCGCGATTGCAAGAGATTACCGGCAAGAAATACGAGGATCATATCGAGGCTAAGCGAGTTATTGCCGATCATGTACGAGGGGCTGTCTTTATGGCGGCTGATGGGGTGGTGCCGAGCAATACCGCGGCCGGTTATGTCATGCGTCGGCTAGTGCGTCGAGCCATCAGGCGCGGACATGAGTTGGGGGCTGGTAGTGGACTACTAGCTCAGCTAGTGCCGGTGGTGATTAAGTCTTACGCAGATTATTATCCTGAGCTCAAAGACCGTCGAGACAGCATTATTAATACCCTCCAGACCGAGGAGGATCAATTTCGTCGGACTCTCGAGCGGGGCCTGCGCGAATTTGAAAAACGAACCAGCCAGCTCGACTTTAGTCAGAGGCCTCCTGTACCAACTGGCGATCGAACTGAGCTGACTGGTAAATTAGTCTTTACTCTTTTTGATACCTATGGCTTTCCAGTTGAGCTGAGTCTGGAGGAGGCCAAGAAAGAGGGTGTCGAAGTCGAACAAAATTGGCGTGAAAAATTTGACCAGCTCATGAGTGAGCAAAAGGAACGTTCACGGACCGCTACCAAGGGCCAATTCAAAGGTGGTTTGGCGGATAATTCTGAGATTGTAACGCGCTATCACACAGCTACTCACTTGATGTATCGGGCGCTTAAGAATGTGCTTGGTGACCATGTGACCCAACGTGGTAGCAATATCACACATGAGCGGACGAGATTTGACTTTAGTCACCCAGAAAAAATGACGCCAGAGCAGATCAAGCGAGTTGAGGATATGGTCAATGACGTGATTGCTCGTGATCTGCCGGTCAGCTATGAGGAAATGCCGACTGACCAGGCCTTCAAGTCTGGTGCGATTGGTGCTTTTGGCGATAAATATGGTGACACGGTCAAAGTTTATACTGTCGGCGACCCCAAAAGCGAGTGGTATAGTCGCGAGATTTGTGGAGGCCCGCATGTGGCCCGGACAGGTGCGATTGGCAGATTAAAGATCATCAAAGAAGAGTCATCTAGTGCTGGTGTACGCCGGATCAAGGCAGTGATAGAATAAATTAGCTTCAATCTAGATTGAAGCTTTGTAGGGAGTCGGTGGGCTACTGTGTTCTCTTTGTCCAAGAGAAGTACTCCACCTCACCGACTAACTTAAGCATAACTAGCGGATTAGATTTCTGCAGTAATATTAGTTACAACCAACTTAATTTTTATATCAAAGTATAATTTTTTTATTGAAACCAGAAAGGCCTGGCCGAACTGTGTTCAAAGCGCTACAATAAAAGTGGTTAAGTTTGACCACGGATATTGATAATGGCTATAAAACTACCTGCTTTTCTCAAATCAA
>CAZCIH010000038.1:0-7840 GCA_964498855.1 uncultured Candidatus Saccharibacteria bacterium
TACGGCACACAATTTTATTTTCTAGATGCGGATGGCGATAATATTGCTGGATTAAATTTCTTACCCTCTACCAACCTGCTTTCGATGTCAAATAGTGTTGGCTCGATATACATATCTCCAAGTACCAGTACGGTTATTCAGTCTAGTACCAATTCAACTTCCTCCTTTTCTGTCTTAAACTCAGGAGGTACAAATATCTTCGATGTCGATACGGCAAATCTCCGGGTTGGTGTTAATACGTCCACGCCATCGGCCAATCTGGACGTTAGGCCTCAGGCAGTTGGCGATCTAGCCTTTTTTATCAAGCAGGTAGCTTCGAGTACGGCAGATATCCTACAATTTCAAAATTCCAGCTCAGTGACAGTCTTTAATATCGACGCCACTGGCCATTTGGCTAGCGGGGAGAGCTTGCCCGGCGTACCACTGGTGGGTATCGATCCAAATTCTGGGGCAGATAAGGGTGATCTGATAAATACTGACGGTCCACTTAAGCCCTCGGCTGGCAGTGGTCTCACCCTCAATATCTCAGCCGGATCAGCTTATACGGCTGATCTTAATGGTAGTCCGACGAAGATAAAACGCTGCAATCTAGCTAGCAATACTACTCTATCGATACCAAATAATTCGACTCGCTATATTTATGCTCTTGCTAATGGAGCAGATTCGACTACCGGTACGACATGCACGTTTGTAGCTGGCTCAAGCCCCGATACTTTTAATGCTTCTAAACCAACAGTGGTGATTGCTAAGGTGGTAACTTCTGGTGGTACTATTACCTCTGTGGCAGACACACGTTTCTTTATTGGTGGTAGCTTGACTTATGTTCAGACCTCCAGTGCGGTCGAGGCTGGTATGATTGTCAAAGCGGATACGACTGCGGACAATCAGGTTCAGACCACCACCACGGGAGCAGATACCGGTGTGGAGGGGATAATTGTGATTGGTAATAATCTAGCTGGCCGGGCGATTATGATGACTTCAGGTAGTGCTTGGGCGCAGGCAGTTTCTGGTGCTACCAGGGCTAGTTGTGCCGGCACCTCGACTACTGCTGGTGTGGTAAATAATGTCACCTCAGCAGTCAATACTTGTGTTGGTCGAGTCAAAAGTAATGCTTCTACCACCACCCCATCGGTACTGGTGCAAGTGGCACCGAATTAGTAGAATACTTATTATGGTGGCCACTGGATCAGTAAAGAATACTCTAGCGAAAATCGAGAAATTTTTTTCACCTTTTTGGCTAAAAATAATACTTGTAGTCTTGTTCTTGGGACTAGGCTTGGTGTTAATAAACTATTTATCCTTAAGATATAAAGTGACTCTCAATAAAGATCCGGCTAAAAAACAAGTTGCTGAAGCCAAAGAAATTACCAGGCAATTGCGTCGGTTAGTGGTCTTGCCTAGTAATCAAGAGCCTAAAGTCGCCACTATCATAAATGCCGAGGCGGCTCGCAAGCAGAATCGCCAATTTTATGCTCAGGCAAATGATGGTGATATTGTGGTTATTTTTGGTGAGACAGCTTATATCTATCGACCCAAGCTTAAGCGCATTATAAATATGGGCCCGGTTTATAACAATTAAGTTTGCCATATTGAGCATTTCGCTAAATTGACCAGAATATTTGCTTGTCAATCTGTTGTCAGCTATAATATAGATAGCTTATAAACGCTTAGAAGTAAGTATGTATGAATAAAGATAGAAGCGTTTTTATTTTATTAAGGGTGAAAAGTGGCAGAAGCAAAAAGCTATAACGCAGAGCAAATTCAAGTTCTTGAAGGTCTTGAGCCGGTACGTAAACGGCCTGGTATGTATATTGGTGGCACTGGAATCGAGGGCCTGCATCATTTAATCTGGGAGGTGGTAGATAACTGCTTTGATGAGGCGATGGCTGGACACGCTGATACGGTTGACATCACTCTCGAAGCTGATGGTTGGGTTTCAGTTTGGGATAATGGCCGTGGCATACCAGTTGATAAAGTCAAGGCCACTGGCAAGTCGGCCCTTGAGACGGTTCTGACTGTTTTGCATGCTGGCGGTAAATTTGGTGGTGAAGGTTATAAGGTGTCGGGTGGTTTGCACGGAGTTGGTGTGTCGGTAGTTAATGCTTTGTCGACTGATTTAGTGGCCAGGGTGCATCGAGATGGCAAGATTTATGAGCAAGGCTACAAACTTGGTAAGGCTCTCACCGCTTCACCTAAGGTAGTAGATAAAACTACCACTACTGGTACAGTCATTAAGTTTAAGCCTGACCCGTCTATCTTCGAGACGGTTCAGTTCAATTATCAGACAATAGTCGATCACTTGCGACAACAAGCCTATCTCACGCGTGGCATCAGAGTTAATATCATTGATCAGCCGGGCGAGCGTCGTCACAGTTTTTATTTTGAGGGTGGTATCAGATCTTATGTCGAGCACTTGAATAAGGGCAAGGAAGTACTTAATCAGCCGACCTTTTATATAGAAAAGCAGAATGGTGATATTTTAGTTGAGATAGCTATCGCCTACTGTGATTCGTTTAATGAAAATGTTAAGACATTTGCAAATAATATTTACACTGTCGAGGGTGGTACCCATTTGACTGGTTTTCGGACTGCTTTGACACGTGTAATAAACGATTATGCTCGAAAAAATAGCTTAATTAAGGACAATGAAGATAGCTTGACCGGAGAAGATGTCCGAGAGGGCTTGACGGCAGTTATTTCGGTGAAATTGCCGGAGCCACAATTTGAAGGCCAGACGAAAGGAAAGCTAGGGACTCCTGAGGTACGCAATGTGGTCGAGAAGGTTCTGGCCGAACATCTGGCCTATTATTTGGAAGAGAATCCTTCTGAGGCTAAAAAGATTGTCGGTAAGGCTACATTGAGTGCTAGAGCAAGATTAGCTGCCCGAGCAGCTCGTGATACTGTCATTCGCAAGGGTGCTCTTGAGGGTATGACCCTGCCTGGTAAATTGGCCGACTGCTCAAGTCGTGACGCTAAGCGATCTGAGCTTTATATCGTTGAGGGTGACTCTGCTGGTGGCTCAGCAAAACAGGGTCGGGATAGAGAATTCCAGGCCATTCTTCCTTTGCGAGGTAAAATTTTGAATGTCGAAAGAGCTCGTCTCGATCGTATGCTGGGAAATAATGAGGTAAAGAATCTAATTATTGCCCTGGGGACGGGGATTGCCGATAATTTTGAATTAACAAAACTGCGCTATGATCGAATTATTATCATGACAGATGCCGATGTCGACGGAGCCCATATTCGCACTCTCCTGCTCACCTTTTTCTTCCGTCACCTACCTGAGCTAGTTGAGAATGGCCATATCTATATTGCTCAACCGCCACTATACAAAATTCAATCTGGTAAGGAGAAATTTTATGCCTATAACGACAATGAAAAAGATAAAATTGTCGGTGAACTAGCCACTAAAGCCGAACAGAAAGCTAAATCGAAGTCAAAAACAACTGCTAAGACCGCTGATGAACTTGATAAATCAGAAGTTGAGTCGGCAACTGATTTAGCAAACTTGGCTCAGGACGCCGCGGCTCTTGAACGAGCACAGGCCGCTGCAGAGGAGCTAAGCCAAGGTGAGGTGAAAGTAGCTGGTCTGAGCATCTCAAGATATAAGGGTTTGGGTGAGATGAATCCAGACCAATTATGGGAGACAACGATGGATCCAGAAAATAGAACATTACTTAAGGTGAATATAAATGATACAGAAAAGGCCGATTCGATTTTCTCTAAACTAATGGGAGAAGAGGTTGCTTTGCGCAAAAACTTTATTCAAACTCATGCTAAGAGCGTACAAAATTTAGATGTCTAATATGTGGTGTAAATAATGGCAAAAGATAATGATGATAAAAAGATAACTCCAGCTGATCGAGTCAATCAAGAGCTCGAACAGGCCGGTATTGGTAAAGTTCATTTCCAGCCAATTGAAAATGAGATGGAAAAGAGCTATCTCGAGTATGCTATGAGTGTGATCGTGGCAAGAGCTTTACCAGATGTACGTGATGGACTTAAGCCGGTCCATCGCCGGATTTTGTACGCCATGAATAATCTCGGACTTCGCCACAATGTCAAATATCGTAAATCCGCTACCGTGGTTGGTGAAGTACTTGGTAAATATCACCCACATGGTGATGTGGCGGTATATGATTCGATGGTGCGTATGGCGCAGGATTTTTCCTTGCGCTATCCAATGGTAGATGGTCAGGGAAATTTTGGTTCAATGGATGGCGATGGTGCGGCTGCTATGCGTTATACCGAGGCGCGAATGACTCGTTATGCTGAGGAAATGCTGGCTGATATTGATAAAGATACAGTCGATTTTATGCCAAATTATGATGGTAGCCAGACAGAGCCTAAAGTTTTAACAGCTAAGGTTCCCAAATTGCTACTCAATGGAGTACAAGGCATAGCAGTCGGTATGGCCACCAATATTCCAACTCATAATTTGAGTGAGGTGGTCGATGCTATATTGCATTTGATTGAGCATCCGGACAGTACTATGGCTGAGTTGATGGAGTATGTGAAGGGTCCGGACTTCCCTACTGGTGGTATTATTTTTGATGATGGTGGTATTGCTCAAGCCTATGGTACGGGCAAGGGTAGTATTACGATGCGAGCTGTGGCTGAGATCGAAGAAGCCCAAAAGGGTGGCTCACGAATAGTAATAAGTGAAATACCATACCAAGTTAATAAGGCTGGTCTAGTGGAGAAGATTGCTGACCTGGTCAAGGATAAGCGAATTGTCGGGATAGCTGATATTCGCGATGAATCAGATAGGGCAGGAGTCAGAGTGGTGATTGACCTGAAGCGCGACTCGTATCCAAAAAAAATTCTCAATCAGCTCTATAAGTTAACACCAATGCAGACAGCCTTCCATGTTAATATGCTGGCGCTGGTCGATGGTATCCAGCCCCGTGTCTTGACTCTGGAAATGGTCTTAAAGCACTATCTCGATCATCGTACGGTGGTAGTACGCCGACGAACCGAATTTGAGCTTAAGAAAGCTCGTGATCGAGCACATATTCTAGAAGGCCTCTTGATTGCACTTGATCAAATCGATGCTGTTATTAAAACTATTCGTGATTCGGAAACTCAAGAGGAAGCTCTGACTAATCTTATAACCAAGTTCAAGCTGACCGAGGTACAGGCAAAGGCTATATTGGCTATGCAGTTGCGTACTCTGGCTGGGTTAGAGCGCAAAAAGATTCAGGATGAATATGACGAGCTTGTTAAGCTGATTGCCAAATTAGAGAAGATTTTGTCGAGTGAAGCCAATATTCTTAAGGTTATTAAGGAAGAGCTGGTAGAAATTAAGGAGCGCTATGGTGATGCTCGACGTACCAAGATTGTTCGTTCAGCAGTGGGTAAATTCTCTGAAGAAGATTTAGTTCCTAATGAAGATGTTCTGGTGACTTTGACACATGGCAATTATGTCAAACGAATGCCAAGTGATACCTATAAGAGTCAGGGTCGTGGTGGTAAGGGAATAATGGGCATGGCCACTAAGGAAGAGGATGTCGTTGAACATCTCCTGCAAACTAAGAATCACAATCTACTACTCTTTTTTACCTCGACTGGTCGAGCTTTCAAATTGAAAGCCTATGAAGTGCCAGCAGCATCTCGAACTGCCAAGGGACAGCCGATTGTAAACTTGCTTAATCTGTCACCAGACGAGAGAATCACTTCACTGATCGACCTGGGTGATGCTAGCCAACATAAATACCTCTTTATGGCAACAAAGAATGGTACGGTCAAAAAGACCAAAATTGAGGAATACACTAATGTTCGAGCCTCTGGTCTGATTGCTATTAAGCTTGATAAGGGCGATGAGCTTAAATGGGTTAAAAAAACCACTGGTGAAAATGATATTATTATCTCAACGGCAATGGCTCAAGCAATCCGCTTTCGCGAGACTGATGTACGGCCAATGGGTCGAGCCACCCGGGGCGTGCGAGCGATTAGATTGCGCTCAAATGACAGCGTCGTTGGTATGGATGTGCTCGATACCGATGGAGATATTCTGGTAATTATGCAAAATGGCTATGGCAAAATTACTAAAACATCTCAGTTTGCTCGTCACAATCGCGGTGGTGTGGGCATTCGAGCAGGTGTTGTCAATCAGAAAACTGGTCAAGCGGTCGATGTGCGCGTACTGGCTAATCGCAATAGCGATCTACTTATTATTTCTCGACAAGGCCAGGTTATCCGTTTGCGACTGGCTGATATTCCGGTGATTGGTCGTTCGACTCAGGGAGTGAGAATTATGCGTATGCGCAATAGCGACACCGTAGCTTCGATTGCTATTTTGCCAGTAACTGTCGAAGATTTACCGACCACGTCTGATGGTCAGGCTGTCAAAAAAAACAAAAAAATACCCAAAAACTAATAAAAAAGTTAAAATTTGAGGCTAATAAGTGCCTTGCAATAGCCAGATAAAGAGTGTAATATTTATTACAGACTTACTACTATGCAAAACATTACAATTACGTTTGTGAGGTAAGTTAGTAAGTAAAATCAACGCATTGCTCTAGTCTAAATTAAGGGGGGCTTATGGGGCATCTACCTATTAAGTATTTACGGTTTTCATTGCTAGTAGCGAGTGTTTTTATTTTTGCTGGTTCGGCTCGGGCGAGTGAAAATAAGACCACTGATGTTAGTGTGCAGACTTCCGGCAAGGTGGTAGTAAATAGCTCAAGTTCTACTGCTAGTAGTAGTCAGGCTGGCAACCAAAGTGGTATAACCACTCATACTGCAAGTTCTACTCCTTCTAAAGGCAGTGGTGAGCTCAGTTCGGCCACAACCTCATCTACTAACAGTGCCAGTGAGTTAATTAATCAAAATACGAGCCAAGATAGCGAACAGACTGCCACAAAGAATAGCCAAGCTAGTCCCATTACCATTAGCCAATCAACAGCTACTAATAGCGACTCGGCTCATGCTTCGTTCGATCAGAGTGAAGTTAGTAGTGCTGTTGCAAAATCCATACCGGCAGTTCAAGCTCGTTTAGCTACTTCTCCTAGTATTAATTCTACTGGTATGAGGCCAGTCAGTAATTATTACTTACCGCTTGCACCTTCTCTGTCTCATGCTCCGTCCTCTCCTGCTAGCCATCAGTCGCCTACGCCTGTTTTGCCGATGACTCAGTCAGAGATGTTGATTGCTAGTTTGAGTCAGCTGTTACTTAGTCCAAATATCGTTCAAAAAATGGTCGATTTGAGTAGTTTGGCTACTGATGTTTGGCATGGTGTGGGTGGTCTTATTCCTACTCTCTCTGTAGTAGTGGCAATTATGGCTGGAATAGCTTTGGTTGGCAGTGGCTTCTTGACTTCACTGCGTAAGACTGGATTTTGGCATGGTGCTCGTTCTGGCGAGCTGAGTGCTTGGAATACAAATGAATCTAATGATCGAGGTTTGGTATCGGCTCTGATGGCCCGAAATTACCAAACCTTCTTTATTAATAAGGCAATATCTACTAACCGTGTTTTAAACACAGGGGGGCAATTGTGATGAGACTAAGCAAACACATATTAGTAATAGGTGCCAGTAGTGCTGTGATAGCTCTTGGCGGGGCTGTATTAGCAGCTGGTGGTAGTCAGGGTGGGGCTACAAGCTTACAGAATATGGCAGGTAGTTCGACATTATTATCTGCTTTGGGTGAGCCGAGCACTGACCTGACGGTGACAGTTGAGTCAAACAAACCACCAAAGGTAAATTTCAAGATCAATGGTCATGATATTCCGACAGACAAACCGGGGGTTACTCCCTTTAGTAACCGTACCGGAGAGAGTGGCTCGGTCAATGGTCAGGTGGTTACTAGTGGTGATGGAAATAATGTCAGCCTCAATGC
>CAZCIH010000039.1:0-7761 GCA_964498855.1 uncultured Candidatus Saccharibacteria bacterium
AAAATGATTAGCAGGACAATCAGCGATAGCTTGACGTACAAACGGTGACGACGTGGTACACCTCGCCTCATAGCTTACTCGTGTCGCAACGCATCAATAGGACTGATTCGACCAGCTCTTCGGGCTGGATAAGCAACGACCGCAAAACCAACCAGACAAGTAAAGATAATGACCATCAAAATCAACCAAAGTGGAATATAGAAAAGTGAGATATTTTGCTCCACTCCACGGCTTTTGGCATAATTCATCAGTCCGATATTAATAATACTGGACAGGCCCCAGGCGAATAATAAGCCAATCAAAGCGCCAATTAGAGATAAGAGCAAGGCTTCGATAATAAACAGACGCCTAACATCACGTTTGCGCGCCCCCAGAGAGACCATTAGACCTATCTCACGAGTGCGTTCTAAGAGCGATATGGTCAGGGTATTAAACATACCAAGAACTGCGATGATCATACCAATACCACCGAAACCAGCCAGGAGAAAGTTAAGGAAGGTGAAGACTTGATTGATTTGTTCGAGCGTATCAATTGGTGAAGCTGTGGTATAGCCCAAGCTCTCGATTTGTTTGCGCACCTTGGCAACATCTTCATTATTTCTGACCACCACTTTAAGCTGATTGAAATCTCTAAAGCCAGATTCGGTAAATAGCTTATCAGAAGCAAATACTTCCGCTCCACTGCCCGTCTCAAGCACACCGATGATTTTCATTTCCTTAACAAAAGGCAGCTTGACCTGACTAGTCGAGCTGGTCGATTTATCCTCAGGGATAGTAATCTTGATGGTACGCCCAATCACGCTATTGGCATCTTTAATGCCCATGGTTTTTAATAATGACTGATTAATTAATAGCTCATCATTACTGCTGATTTCAATTTTCTTACCAGCGACTAACCTCAGGGCACTGAGATCGAGATAGCTCTTATCAGCACCATAAATAACGGTATCAGTGGTAGAATTTTGAAAATTAACCTTGCCAGCAAAAGAATAAGTCTTACCAATATCGGTCACCTCACCGTAATGCTTGAATTTATCAACTGCTGCTTTATCAAGATGTAAAATCCGAGGCTTCGGACTGCTAACATCAATGGCCTTGACGGACTTAGAGCCGACAACCTCTTTGGTCACCAGATTTTGCAATCCCAAACCAAGTGAGACAAGAAAAACGATTGCTCCAATACCAATCACCACTCCACCAACCGTCAGCCAAGTACGCATTTTTTTATTGGTCATATTATGATATGCGATCATAAACAGCACCTTACGACGGATGTATTTTGGAGAATACTTCTGCTCCTTTGCGTCTAGTTTGGGATTGGAAGATGAAGTGACTGGCTTACTCATGACTTCGACTCTTTATCATCAATATTTTTTTCAATATCTGTTGTAGTTTTTACATCAATCTTCTTAGGTGGCGTCTTTGATTCTGATTCTGACATTGGATCAACTTTAGCAAGCGAAGCCAGGCTCAACCCACCAATCGGTCTTTTTGTGTTTGAAGCTGTATTATTATTAGCCGACTTTTGCCCCGCTAAAGCTGCCTGGAATTCACTCAATTTTTGGCTTTTTTCAGCCTGATTCAAGCCAAAATCACCATCTTCTTCGGTCAACACACCATCTCGGATATGCAATCGATGGTCACTGAGTGTCAGATACTCCATATTGTGAGTAATAAGAACAACAGTTTTACCCATTTTGTATTTTAATTCATTCAACAAGCCCATGATCATGTCACCATTTTTGGTATCTAGATTTCCGGTCGGTTCATCGGCCACAATCCAGCTAGGATTTGCCACTAAGGCTCTGGCCATCGAGACACGCTGTTGCTGACCACCAGATAGTACAGTCGGTTTTTTGGATTTATAGTCAGCCATCCCGACCCGTTCGAGCGACTCCTCGGCGATCAGATTTGCCTGACGCTTTCCGTAACCTGCCAGATAGAGAGGCATTGAGACATTATCGATCACACTCAAGCTATTGACCCAATAATTCGTCTGGTAAACCAAGCCAAGAGTACGAGCTCGAAAATTTGCTCTCTGATCGGTATTAAGCGAATACAAATCCTGCCCATCAACTATCACCTGACCAGTCGTTGGTGGCTCTAGTCCGACCAAGCAGTTTAGCAAAGTTGATTTACCGCTACCAGACGGCCCATAGATGATGGTAAAAGATGACTTGGGGACAGTAAAATTTATATCTTTAAGTACATGGGTGGTCTCAGTTTCAAGATAAAATTTTTTATTTATATTTTGACCAGTTACCATCACCTCGCGCTGCGGCTTGATGGGCGGTGCTTGGACAGATGATTTTTCGGTTACTTGTTCAGTCATATTATTTTCCCATGAATCCAAATATTTTTTGTAAGCTATTGAATATGATCGACAGAATATTTTCAGAAGCCCGTCCGATAATAGCTGATTGGGGCTCAGACTTGGCGAGATTACTAGCTTTATCACGAGATACGGCGCTGACATGATAAACCCTGGCCGTTGGCAAATCTGATATCACCACGGTGTGCTCGGTCGTCTTATTAGCATCCTCGGTCGTCTGACTACTGGTCGAGGATCCGGATGAACCTTCACCATAAGCTACTTGGCTAGTGGCCGGCTCATCGGTCTTCCAGCTGACTATCAATTGACCTCGAGCTTCACTACCAGTACCTCTGACGGTCGACTCGACTACCATGTCAGTCACCTTTGGCGGTCTGGTATCAAGTGCTGTATGGAAGGTCTGGCGATCAGAAGTGGCTAGATTGCCATCAGCATCACGCGAACTGGCAACTAAGAAATACTCACTATTATCGGACAAGTCGCGAATTATTATCTCGTGATCTGTCTTCATCTCACCACTACTTAAGTCAGCTCCTCCATTACCAACGATTCCGTAATTAACTGCTGAGCTAGATGGTACATTTGTTTTCCAAGTCACCCTTTGCGTACTTGTCGGCTCACCAGTGATTGGCTCAAATTTCAAGTCCGAGATACGCGGCCGAGCAGGGGTGGTGAAAGAAAAGATATTACCCTCATAAACATTGCCATCCTCATCATAGCTATCAAGCTTGTAGAAATATTTACTACCGTCCTCAAGGCCTGTCAGCTCGGCACTGTAGCTGGACTCAGCAAGTGAAGTGTTGATGATCTTATTACCACCAAAGCTTTCACTCTTTCCATAGTAGATTTTAACCTTAGAAGCACCCTTGGAGATGAAATCTATCACCGCACTCGAAAGGGAAAGTCGCTTGGTTGTAACTTCTTTAACGACTGGAGCAGGGCTCGTCACAAAGGTATACTCAGGCGAGGTACCAGTATTACCGTCTTCATCAGTCCATTTGACGCGGTAATAGTAGGTCGTACCGGCCGATAAATTAGTCAGATTAATCTCATGTGCTGTGACCTGATTAGAATTTGATACCTCATCACCGGCATAAACTCCTGGCGAGGTGCCTAATTGCACTTTAGAGTCACTAGCCCGATCAGTACTCCACGATATAGTCGCTTTTCGAGTGCTGATTTCACTAGACTTCGGATCGGCCGTTAGGGTAGCTGAGGAAGTGAAGCGACCAGTTGGGTATTTTGAGACAGTTGAGCTCGGTACACCACAATTATTTGCGCTGTCACAAGCTTTGATGTAGTAATAATAGGTTTGTTGCGATAAGTTGACATCGACTAAGCTAGTAGCTGTTGTAGTTGCTACAACACTAAAACTGGAATTATCAGTTGATCGGTAAATTTTATAGTTCGACACACCTGAGCCAACATTACTTGGTATTTCCCAGGTGAGAGCCAATCGCCAATTGCTAGTCGCCTTGACCGAAGCATCGACAACATCTGGGTTGAGCGGAGCACCAGGGGCAGATGTATTGGCCGTAAAGGTTGTTGAGGCATAGGTATCATAGTTGACACCGCCCGACTCATCTTTGGCCACAATATAGAAAGTGTTCGAACCTGGCTGGGTAGCATAAGGCCCAGCTGATAGCATATTTGCACCAGCACTGGTCCAATTACAATTGCCGGCCGATGGCAAGGTGTTGACCGTCCAACAATATGTCAGCGTACTACCGTCGCCCGGCCCTACAAATGTAGCTGGCTTTTGCCATGAGAAACCAAATGAGTTATTGGTGTTGACAGTTGGTGTGGCCACCAAATTCTGTGGACTCGATGGCGCACCGGTAGTATTAATCTTAAGTGCTGCAGTTACATAAGTGGTGGTAACATTACCTGCCTGGTCCCAAGTGCGGAAGTAGACGGTATTTACACCTTCATTGATATTTGCATAATCCGGTACCGACTGAGTGGTATATGATCCATCATTGGTCAGCAAATCAGTCTCATCTTGAGTGCCGGTATGCAACTCACCATACCAGGTTGAGCTTGGGCCGATCCGATATTGTATACCAGCAAGGCCCGAATTAGCATCGTTTGGTGCATCACCACCCGAGGTCTGCCAGCTCATGGTAGCTTGTTTGGTATTGATAAAGCCAGATGGTGCGGTGACATAGGCAGGATTGTTTGGTGTAGTGTTATCAAATCGGAACTGGAACTGAGCATTAGTCGAGTATAGATTCCCGGCATTATCCATAGCCTTAATATTTAGATAATATGGGCTATCTGAGGTTGATAATGGAGTTGCCAAATAGCCGGAAGTCGCTAAATCAATATTTGTGCTCGATATCAAGAATTGACAATGTCCACCCGGGTCAATTGGGCTATTGCCAAGCAAACCTTTAGTGGTAGCAGGATCCGAAGAGCCGGTTTGACCCAGATAGAGACAATATCCTTTAATGCCCGAGCCACCGGTATCGGTACCAGCATCCCAGCTAAAGTACGGCGAAGAACCATTAGTCCAGGCATTCGAAGCTAGATTTGCACCACCGTTTGATTTCTTAGCAATAATATTTGCAGCATTGCCGTCAGGGCTAGTCGTATCTGAGGTTGAATCCAGCCCAACTTGATTGAGGGTAACCTGTTGGGTACCATCGCCCTGCAAGATCGCCTGCCAACGAATACCAGAGAATGTGACTGGAAAGGTTGCAATTGCGGTTTGCGCCTCTGCCTTAGTATTAGCCTCCGAATAGCTTGATGATGTCACCCAAGCCCCACCAGTATAATATTTCCAGCTCGACCCACCATTATCACTGAAGCGATATTTGATCGTGCCACCATTGGCTGTCTCGGTCGCCGTAAAGTTATCCCAAGACTTAATATCATCAGTCCTAAAGTTAGCACTCAAAGATATAGCCTGAGCTGTGTTTGAATAAGGTAATGTCGTAAACGAACTTCGGGCGTTGTCTGAAATACGCACCTCATCTAAGTTGCCCTCAAAGAAACCTTGCGAACGACCATTATCAAAGCCACCATATGATTTTCCTAATAGTAAATCATAATTACCATCTGGTATCGAAATTGACTTAGAGGTTGAGCCTACACTCGCTCCATCAATAAACAGCTCCATTGTAGTACCGTTATATCGAGCTGCCACATGATGCCAGTCGGTATTGTGCGAACTAGTCGAAGATTGTAAATATCCATTATCGCCGTAAGACCAAACCATGGCATCACTATTGGTGCTATTGCCAGTACTGACATAGAGCTTGCCACGATTCACCACCATAGTACTGACATCTTCAACTTGGCCATCAAGCCAGCTTGAATTTACTCCATCACCACCAACTTGAGTCCAGGTCGATCCATTGTAGCGCCAGACTTCAGCGTCACCAGCACCGTAGCCTAGACCTGCGAATAAATCGCCATTATAGACTGCCATCGAGCGAACACGCTCATAGTTATTGGCATCTAGCCAACCCATATTATCAACACCATTACTATCACCACCAATCTGCGTCCAGGATGGACTGCCACCATCACAATCGGTACAAGCCCAAACCTCAGCATCATTGTTTGGTGTTCCCGCACCAGAGTACCCAAGCCCTGCCACCAACTTATCATTCCAAACTACAAGAGAAGGTACATCCTCGTATTTACTATTTGCCCAACTGGAGTTAACACCATCACCACCAACTCGCGTCCAAGTCGTACCACTACCACTATAGCGCCAGACTTCTGCTAATCCGGCGGCATTATTCCCGAGTGAAACATAAAGGGAACCTCGATATGTCGCCATCGCACTAACGGACGTGTAGCTGGCTGTTCCCCAGTTACCAGAAGCTGTTCCACCAATAGCTGCTCCACCCCAATTTGGTGACCCACCGTCACAACCATTACACTCCCAGACTTCACCGTCCCCGGCACTAGCACCTAAACCAGCATAGAGCTTGCCGTTGGCTACACCGAGTGAATAGACCGCCTCATAGTTAGTGCTCCACGCACTACCTGTGGCTGGACTGCCATCGGCCACCTTGGTCCAGCCTGGATTATCATAGCGCCAGACCTCTGCGTCATTGGCACTACTACCTAAACCAACATAGAGCTTATTCTTGTAATTCGTCATCGACCAAACTGCTTCGTAAGTATCTACCGCCCAGCTTGAATTAACCCCTTGCCCACCAATAATCGACCAGTTTCCAGTCGTCGGATCCTGTTCCCAAACAGTCGCATCACCAGCCGCATTATTACCTGTCCCGACATAAACCTTACCACCGACTGTTGTAGAAGATTCAACACTATCAAGTCCATATTGCCCCCAACTCTTGTTAACATATTTACCACCAATTCGCACTCCACCCCAATTTGGTGAGCTATCACAATTGGTACATTTCCACATATACGCTTCGGTTGTGTTGCTCAGACCTGCATAAACAGTCGTACCATCGACCAGTAGAGATCGTACGTTGGTATGAGTAGCATTCCAGCCACTATTTGTATTATCTCCACCGACTTTGGTCCAAGACCCGTCATAGCGCCAGACTTCATCATCGCCGGCTGATGCACCAAGCCCAACGTACAAAGTGCTACCATTATTTCTCATACCATAGACACCTTCTTTGTCAGTACCAAAATTGGTCGCACTACCGAGCTTTGTCCAGCCAGTAGTGTTATCGCAGGATGCCGACACATCACAGGTCCAAACATTGGCATCGGCATTGGCTGTGACACCCGTACCGACATAGAGATTATTGCCATTCGAGGTCATTGAAAGCACATACTCTGCTGAGCCCCAGCTTTGCCCGCCAGAGCCCGAACCATCACCACCTAGCTTGACCCAGGTGGCAGAGCCAGGAGTGGTGCAACTGGCCGTACAACGCCAAACCTCACCATCGCCAGCACCAGAGCCGAGTCCGACCACTGGATTACCGCCAATCTCGGTCATAGCATAAACAAGCTCATAACCTGCGCCCCAAAATAGCCACCCAAACGACTGCCGTTCCAATTCGGGCTAGTCTCGCAACTTGTGCAGACCCAAACCTGTGCCATATTGCCACCATTGCCCAGCCCAGCCCAGACCGTATCACCACTGACTGATAGTGCATAAATACTATTAAAGGCACTGCCAGCCCAGCCGTTATTCAGACCATCGCCACCAATTTTAGTCCAAGTGCCAGATTTATAACGCCAAACATCACCGTCATTCGTGCCAGTACCTAGCCCGGCATAAATAGTATCAGTCCCATCAGTCGCCAGCGACCAAACACCCTCATAGGCGTTGGTACTAATATCATTATTCCAGCTGCCATTAATGCCATCGCCAGCTATCTGGGTCCACTCACCCGCACTAATATCATATTTCCAAACCTCGGCATCATTAGTGCTACCGCCCAAGGCCGTATAAATATCGCCACCCATTTTGACAGTTTCGTTAAGGT
>CAZCIH010000040.1:0-1819 GCA_964498855.1 uncultured Candidatus Saccharibacteria bacterium
GTTCTAAGAATAAGCATAATTTTAATGATTACGAACAGCAAATCGGTGAACTAAAAGTACACCTGCAAAAGCTCCATGAAGAGTTTTAAATTTATAAAAAACGCCAAGCTCAAGAACGCGCCGAATTAATGGATAGTGCTAAGTTATCAATATTGAGCGAACTCTTGCCAGCCCTTGATAACTTCGATCGAGCCGCCGCCCATTTGCCAGCGGAGCTAGAAAATAATGCTTGGGCCAAGGGTATGCAGTACGTCGGTACACAACTAGAGCAGATTTTTGAAGATATGGGGATTGCCAAATTTGATCCGACTGGGCAAGAATTTGACCATCTAGAGCATGAGGCGATTGAGTACATACCTTCCGATAAGCCGACCGGTATTGTAGTCGAAGTCGTGATACCAGGTTATAGAATTGGAGAGAAAGTTATTCGCCCAGCCCAGGTCAAGGTGAGCTCTGGTAGCGATCATTATCACGATGGTGAAAATGGACCTCCAGACTTACGCAATCATTCGGATGAAGAATAATAATTTTGATTTTAAATCTAACTTTGTAAGGAGAAAATAATATGGGAAAGATAATTGGAATCGATTTAGGGACAACCAACTCAGCGATGGCAGTGATGGAGGGTGGCGAACCAACTATCATTGCGAATATTGAGGGTGGTCGTACCACACCGTCGATTGTAGCGGTTAACAAAAATAGTGAGCGCCTAGTCGGCCAAACGGCCAAACGCCAGGCAGTTATAAATCCGGACAATACTATCTTTTCGGTCAAGCGTTTGATTGGCCGGACAATTGACGATCCGGAGGTGAAGCGCGATATTGACCTCATGCCATACAAGATTGTGGCAGCTGATGGTCATGTCAAAGTTAAGATGGGTGATAAGGAATATACACCAGAAGAGGTCTCTGCCATGATCTTGGGTAAGCTTAAGGCAGATGCCGAGAAGTTTTTAGGTACCCCAGTTACAGAAGCGGTCATCACCGTACCGGCTTACTTCAATGATGCTCAACGTCAAGCTACCAAAGATGCAGGTAAAATTGCTGGTCTCGAGGTCAAACGTATTATCAACGAGCCTACCGCGGCAGCGCTTGCTTACGGACTGGACAAAAAGAAAGAAGAGAAGGTTGTCGTCTATGACCTTGGTGGCGGTACTTTTGATGTCTCAGTGCTTGAGCTGGGTGATGGTGTCTTTGAAGTTAAATCAACCAATGGTGATACTCACTTGGGTGGCGATGACTTTGATAATGTCATCATTAATTGGCTGGTTGATGAATTTAAGAAAGATCAAGGGATTGATTTGAAGACTGATAAGGCAGCCATGCAAAGGCTCAAGGAAGCAGCTGAAAAGGCTAAGATCGAGCTTTCGACTACTCAAGAGAGTGAGATTAATATTCCTTTTGTGACGGCCGATGCTTCAGGGCCAAAACATCTCAATGTCACTCTTTCGCGGACACAGCTAGAGAAATTGGTCCATGATTTGGTTGATAAGACAATCAAGCCATGTCAGGCTGCCCTAAAAGATGCCAGTGTCAATAAAGCTGATGTAAATGAGGTGATTTTAGTTGGCGGTATGACACGTATGCCAATCGTCCAAAAGAAAGTCGAGGAATTTTTCGGTAAAAAACCTCTTCAAGGTGTTAATCCAGATGAAGTTGTTGCCATTGGTGCAGCGGTGCAGGGTGGTGTTTTGGCAGGTGATGTTAAAGATGTCCTCTTGCTTGATGTTACCCCACTTTCGCTCGGTCTGGAGACATTGGGTGGAGTTTCAACTAAATTGATCGAGCGCAATACCACCATCCCGACTAGCAAAAGTCAG
>CAZCIH010000040.1:1829-7628 GCA_964498855.1 uncultured Candidatus Saccharibacteria bacterium
TTCAACTGCAGCTGATAGTCAAACCTCGGTAGAGATAAATGTTCTCCAGGGTGAGCGCGAGATGGCAAATGACAACAAGTCGCTTGGTCGCTTTATTCTAGATGGTATCCCACCAGCACCACGCGGTGTGCCACAGATTGAGGTGAGCTTCAATATCGATGCCAATGGTATTGTCAATGTTTCTGCCAAAGACAAAGCCACTGGCAAGGAACAGCATATCACTATCACTGGCGGTGGCAACTTAAGCGATGAAGAGATTAAGAAAATGCAAGCCGATGCCGAATCTCATGCAGAAGAGGATAAGAAAAAGAAAGAGCAAGTCGAGATTAAAAATCACGCTGATACTCTAGTTTATACGGCCGAGAAAAGTCTCAAAGATGCTGAAGGCAAAATCGATGAAGAGACCAAGAAGGCTGTCGAGGAGGCTGTCACCGAAGTTAAATCTAAGCTCGATGGTGATGATTTTGAAGCTCTGAAGAAATCAACTGAGAGTCTGAATGAAAAATTACAAAAAGTCGGTGAGGCGATGTACAAAGCCGAGAGTGAAGCTGCTCAGGCGAGTGAGTCTAAGACTGATGAAGCTGAAGCTAAATCAGGTGATGATAGCAAAAAAGATGAGCCCGATGTCGAAGAGGGCGAAGTTGTTGACGAGAAAAAATAACACCATGCTAAAAGTAGTACAATAATATTATGAAGACCATAATCTTCATTGATGGTGAGAATTTTATCTACCAAGTGCGTGATACTTTGTATAAGAGGCGTGTGATTCGCGACCGCGAGGAGCTGGCCAGCTACGATATTCGTGCTTTGCTCAGTAAAGTATTGCCCGAAGTTGATGCCAAAAATGTTAAGATTTACTACTATGCAGCTAAGATTCATCTGACTGATCGGACTGAAGAGCTTAAAGCCCGAACGGAGGCGATTAAAAATTGGAATGAGCGTTTGCGTGAAGAGCTTAAGCGTCAAAAGGTTGAGTTTGTCGAGGCTGGACATCTGCTGGTGCGAGATGGTAAGAAATGTCCGGAGTGTGGGCATCAGGAGCCAACCCTGACTGAGAAGGGGGTTGATGTTCAGCTGGCAACGGATCTTATTAAGTCTTCGGGTGATAATGTTACACTCGTACTACTCTCCTCGGATGGTGATTTGGTGCCGGCAGTGGTAGAGAGTAAACGCCGTGGGGCAAAGGTTATTTATCTTGGTTTTCGCGGTGTTTCAAATGCTACTCTGGGGCGAGCTGCAGATCGGCGAGTGACGATCAATGGCCGCCAGGTTGAATCAGTACTAGCCAGCACTCGTGTTAGTTCAGCTCTCGACGTGATATCTTCTGAGCTAGGGCATCACAAGCATGGAAAAGGCAAAGGACGGTAATAATGTCAAAACGTGACTACTATGAAGTGCTTGGCGTTGAAAAAAATGCTAGCAAAGATGAAATCAAAAAAGCCTTCCGCAAGGCTGCTATCGAGCACCATCCCGACAAAGGTGGTGATGAGTCTAAATTCAAAGAGATTAATGAAGCCTATGAGGTGCTCTCAGACGATAAAAAGAAGGCAGCTTATGATCAATTTGGTCATGCTGCAGGAGCTCATCAGGCTGGTGGTGCTTCAGGCTTCGGTGGTGATCCATTTGGTGGATTCAATCAAGGTGCCGGTGGGTTTAATGTCGATTTTGATTTTTCAGGCTTTGGTGCTGGCGGTCAGGGTGGCAATCTGAATGATATTTTTGATATGTTTTTCCGTGGTGCTCGGGGGCGGCCACGTGATGTCGAGATAGCAATTACAATTGATTTTGATGAAGCTGTCAAAGGTACCACAAAAGAAATCAACTTGCGCGTCATGGATCGGGAGAAAAATGAGCGCAAAAATGAGACTGTGAAGGTAAAAATTCCTGCCGGAATTGATGATGGTCAAAGTATTCAGATCGATAATAAGGGCGAGATTGGCACTGGTGGTATGCGGAGTAATTTATTTGTTCATATTCGGGTGCGACCGAGTCGGGACTTTGAGCGACAAGGTCCGAATATTATTTCTCGGATTAGCGTAGATATGATCGAGGCGGCTCTAGGCGCGACAGTGACTGTCAAAACTCTAGAAGGGGATGTGAAGGTAAAAATCCCAGCCGGTACTCAGCATGGCAAGATTGTCAAACTTACTGGCAAAGGTATGCCTTTATTGGGTAGCCAGCGTCATGGCGACCACCTAATCGAAGTGTCAATTAAAGTTCCAACCAAGCTATCAGGCAAGCAGAAACAACTGCTTGAGCAATTTCAGAAGGAATCTGGCCGCCGCCGTCTTTGGTAAAAGGTAGAATTTATTTGTTATTGCTGGCCAACTTTGGTATATACTTGAAGTTAGTAGCATAAGGTTTATAAAAAAGTGAAATTTGAACTCAAATACGGCCTACTAGCAATACTCGCTATTATCTTGATAGTTGCAGTTTTGATGAAGGAAGAGCGTGTTAAAAGAGTTACTATCGGCTGCTTGATTGGCTGGTTTGCAGCAATTAGTTTTGGTGCTACTCTTTTACCTCTGGCTAACCATATCAAATTTGTCACCATCTCACAGTCAACCCTGCAACTAATAATCTTTGGCCTTGTGACAGCTTTGATTGGTTTTAGTAGAGTGCCACGTGATCGGGTGCGACCGGATAAAGTTAGTCCCCGCTCGGTTATTTTAATGCTTCTGACGCTTGGTTCAGCTACTCTGGCAGTATTAACTTTTTTGCCTGACAGCACACGTGAGCGTTTGGTAACGGATTATAATCTAATAGCCATGCTTTATGGTGTTAGGATTTGGTGGATGATGGCGACAGTTGGTTTTTTGGTGCTAGTCGCTCTCTGGCCGAGGGCAAAAAAGCATGCCTAAGAACCCTTCCCAGTTGATAGAAAATAATGTATAATATGACGTAATAAATTATGTCCTGGCTTGTATATAATTAAAGAGCAACGGACAGGCTTTGTTATTATTAAGAATTAGACGAGAGTAAATATTCATGAAGATTGCTATTTTATCACGACCAAATCGCAAAAATAGTAGCCAGCGACTGCTGGAAGCGGCTCGAGCGCGCGGGCATGAGGCGGTATTGATTGATTACACCAAGTGCTATTGCAACATCGAGAAAAATAACCCCCAGATTTACTATATCGATCGCCCTTTGACTGGTATTGATGCGATAATACCTCGAGTTTCGATATCGAGTCAGTCCTATGGGAGTATTATTATTCGGCAATTTGAGATGATGAATACTTTTTCAACTACTGGCTCACTGGCTTTCTTGAGAGCACGCGATAAATTACGCAGCATGCAGATTTTGGCTAGGCGTGGTATTGATATACCAAAAACAGCCGTAAAGCTAGCACGTGGTAGTTTGGGGGTTGGAGTCGTCTTGGCTGAGACAAAGTCAGCTGCCCGAGCTATTATACAGGCCTTCTTGTCGCAAAAAGTTAATGTTTTGATTCAGGAATACATTGCCGAGGCAGCCGGTGAGGACTTAAGGGTCTTTGTGATTGATGGTGAGGTGATTGCAGCTATGAAGCGGTCAGCACCAGAGGGGGAGTTTCGCTCAAATATTCATTTGGGTGGGAAAACAGAGGTTGCCAAGGTTACTAATAAGGAGCGAAATTTGGCTATTCGAGCTGCCCAAGCTATGAATCTACAGATTGCCGGGGTAGATATTTTACGTTCCAAGCGAGGTCCACTAGTCATGGAGGTAAATTCTTTTCCAATGCTCGAGGGGATCGAGGAGGCAACTGGTATTGATATTGCCGAGCAAATTATTAAATTTACCGAGCGTAATGTCGAAAAGAAGAAGCGCAAGCGGGATAAGGTTGGAGCCTAAATCAGACAATCAGGGCAGATACCATGAAGACATTATTGATTGACAACGGCACTCATTACAAACAGAAGATTATCCGCCTACTCGAAAATTTCGAGGTGACGGTGGTAGAGAGAAAGGATTTGGCCGACTGGCTTTCTCGGGCTAATAGCTTTGATTTAATTGTACTTTCTGGTGCGAATAATGGCTCACCTAGCGTTAAGCGAAATAGCCACCGTTATTATCATGAACTTGAGATTATTCGCAATTCGACTGTACCGATTATTGGTATTTGTTTAGGGGCCCAATTAATTGCTTCTGAATATGGTTCGCGCATATCACTTCTGCCAGAAAAGGTGAAAGGGATAATCAATATTTTTGGTGTTACGCGCAATCCATTTAATATTCGTTACCACGGTGAGAAAGTTTTTGCTTCACATCGTTGGCGGATCACTGATTTACCCAAAGAGCTCGAGGCTCTAGCCGCATCCAATGATGGTATTGAGATTTTTAAACATCGTCATCGACCTATTTATGGTCTGCAATTCCATCCTGAGCGACGAGCTGAACGCAACAATGGAGCGCGTATTTTTCACCAAATTGTCGAGCTCGAAGTAGGTAAAAAACCGGTTCGTTTTGGTTAGCATTAGCTAAGAATTATAAAAATTGCGAAAAATTCTGTAGTCAAGCTTAGGGCTAAAATGTCGATCGTTGTGTGCTTGGTCGGTGTACCAGTTCGGGTTTGCTTTGTGTCGACGCCAATACTTGAGTATGTGATGTAGGCGATAAGGGCCAATCTCGGGATGGAATTGGATACCAAAAATGGGTAGCTCGATATGCTCAACTGCCTCTATGGCGCAACGCTTTGAAGATGCGGTGACAACAAAATCTGGTGGGGCTTTGGTAGCCTCGTGGAGATGATTGGCCACTGCCCAAAAGTGTCGAGGTAGATTTTTTAACAATCGGCTTTGTCTGAGGTTTAGGCGCCTGATCCAAATCCAACCTATCTCGGGTCGACTTGATGCTTGTATCTGAGCAGGTTCAGCAAAAGTACCAATAATTGCCTGATGTCCATAGCAAACTCCTAGTAGTGGTATTTCGGCTTGGGCAACTTTTTTTATAAACGGTCTAAGGAGCTTAAAAAGTATATCCTGTTCATCAACTTGGCTAGCGCTACCACTGAGGACTACATGAGTGAAGGGTGATAAATCTCTGGGTAGGCCATCTTTTAGTGGTCGCACCACAGTTACTTCATCATTTTCTAGCCCATAGGTTAGACGACTGCACCGTCCACAAGGTACACGTAGATTATTATCAATCACAAGGACATGTCGCATTTTTCTATTGTAGCCTAATTACTGATAGCCTTGTACTTGCTAAGTATGTTAAAACATCGTACAATCATCTCCGTCCTACCATCCAGCAGGCAAAGGAGATATGGTGGCGACTTTGACATTATTGCGACCGGATCAGAGTAAAGCGGGGACTGATGAACCAGTTTACTACTTCGCCTATGGTAGCAATAGCCCCTCTCAGCTGGCGGAGCGGCTTGGGCATCATGTTAAATCACTTGGTAAGGCTAGGTTGCCTGGTTATCGTTTTGTCTATATGGGCAGGTCGGTCAAGTGGGGTAGTGCGACGGCCAATGTTATCGCAGTGGGGCAATACCAATTTTCTGAAGTGTGGGGTGTACTCTACGAATTGACGAAGAGCGATATATCGCGCCTCGATGACTTTGAAGGAGTCAAGCTGGGCGAAGATAACGAGGGTCACCAAATCGGTCGTTATTTTCGCATTGAGGAGCAAATCTTGCTGAGTGATCGATATCTATCGGCATATCTCTATGTCTTGACGGGCCATCTAAGCATTGATCGAGAGCTACGGCCGCCGAGCCGAGCCTATCTGCTTAGTGTCATTGAAATGGCACTGACACACGGTTTTCCGCGTGACTACATTGAGCGAGTCTTGATGCCGACAATATGTTGGGAC
>CAZCIH010000041.1:0-7558 GCA_964498855.1 uncultured Candidatus Saccharibacteria bacterium
GAGAATGGATTTGAACTTATCTTGGTGGCGTGAGTAAAGAAATAGGCAACTAATGCAATAATGGCCAAGACGATGATACCCAAGCCAATTTTAAGCCAACGTCGCTTCTTTTTCGGCGGCTTGCTGGGGGTTATTTCCGGAGCCGTAAATAGTGGGCTAGTACTTGTCATGCTATTTCTTGGGGGAGTAGACGGCTTGTCACTAGTTGGGTCATAGACAAAGTCTGGTTCCGGAATATGGGAGAGGTCTTTTTTCTTCATATTAGTTTCGAAAGATGATTATATTATACGCTAAAAATTACTTTGAATTGAGCTTTTTTGAATATCTCGCATTTTGTTTTTAGACAATTATGGCTAGAAAAAATTACTCAAATAGGCTATAATTTTGCCCTTATGAAGAATATTTGGCAACAATTAAGTCAAGCCAAGCGACCTTTTTTCGTACTAGCACCACTCGACGATGTGACTGATACGGTATTTCGACAGGTGGTATTGAAAGCTGGACGGCCCGATTTGATGATGACCGAGTTTATCAGTGCCGATGCCTATGCTCGTGGTGGGGTGGAAATAGTCGAGTCAAAGCTTCGTTTTGCTCCAGACGAACAACCTGTAATTGCTCAAATTTGGGGCAAAGAGCCAGCTCACTATGAATCCCTGGCTCGAGAAGTAGCCAAGCGTGGCTTTGTTGGTATTGATATTAATATGGGCTGTCCGGAGAAAAATATTGTCCGTCAGGGCTGTTGCTCCGGCTTGATTCGTACCCCAGAGAAGGCAGCTGAGATTATCGCCGCGACAAAACAGGGAGCTGGTCAGCTACCTGTTAGCGTAAAAACTAGATTGGGCTTTGATAGGGTGATAACTGAAGAATGGCTCGGCTTTTTAATTGAGCAGAATTTATCGGCATTGACAATTCATGGCCGGACAGCCAAGGAGATGAGCAAAGTTCCTGCCCGTTGGGATGAGATTGCCAAGGCGGTGGTTTTACGTGATCGGTTGGCAAGCCAGACTGTGATTATTGGTAATGGCGATGTAGAAAGTCGCGCTCATGGACATCAGCTAGCTAAGGCCAGTCGGGTTGATGGGGTGATGGTAGGCAGAGGAATTTTTCAAGATATTTTTATTTTCGCCGACGAAAGGCAGCAGTACGATTTGTGTAATCGTTTGGAATTATTGCTCTACCATCTTGATTTACATGAGCGTACCTGGGCTGACACGAAGCGGTTTATACCACTGCGAAAATTTTTCAAAATTTATGTTAATGGCTTTGATGGAGCAGCTAAACTGCGCGCACAGCTGATGGAGGCGACTGAGTACGAAGCTACTCGTAAGTTAATAAAGTCACAAATAAAATCGCTCCGACCTACCTAAAAAGGATAGGCCGGAGCGTAGAAGCTAAATCAAGCCGAAATATATCTTGATTTGCCAGACGGTCTGGTTGAGCTGATCTTTTTTGTTTTCGACCAGCTCGATCGGATAGAGGCTTTTCCGGGCACGTTGACCGCACCAGAATTTTTCAGAAAGTGCACGATCAAGTCTTTGCTTGAGCTCACTCTGGCTCACTCTGCTACGAAGACGTATTCGTCTGCTTAGCTCATCCTGGTGGACATTGAGAAAGACAGCTCGATAGGGAATACCAAGCGATTGATAGTTCTCGATCCCCTCGGTGTCACAAACTATTAGTGGAGTTTTGCCACTAGCGAAAATTTTTTCTAGCTCTTGTTTGAGCAAGCCATAGTGCTGGCCATTGCCAACTGTAGTTTCCAGAAAATCACCACGCTTTTGCAGTAGATCGAAGCCTTGTTCGCTGACAAAGTAGTAGTCTCGACCATGAACTTCACCCTTTCTCGGGTATCGGGTTGTGGTCGAGACGGGTTTGGCGAGGCGTTTGGACATTTCATCTAGTAGCGCATAGCAGACACTGGTCTTGCCTGATCCAGAAGGTCCTGTCAGGAGGAAAACTGGTTTGCTCATGAACTAGGTTCCACTTCTCCAGTATTCTCTTCGAGCAGCTCATCGATCAAAGGCGCCTTGTAACGACGATGGCCACCGAGTGTACGGATACACTCAATTTCTCCTCTTTCAGCCCATCTCTTGACCGTCTTGGGGCTGACGCCAAACATCTTGGCCACTTCTCCAGGTCTGTAGAGTGCTTCCTCAGCCATTGCTCTCCTTTGGTATGGCTTGATGAACGAGATTATTATTCATTAATATATATAATCTGGCAAGCTTAGGCTTTTTGTTATAAGTGTTAGATTTAAGTTACAATTGTAGTGTTAACTAGTTAAATCGATGGCCACAAAGAAAAAACAATTTGGACGTAAAATTTGGTTTAAGAATAAGCGCTATGGCTGGGGCTGGGCACCGGCTACCTGGCAAGGCTGGCTAATACTAGCACTCTGGCTGACTATTGTTATCGTCTGGGTGATAAATATTAATGATAATGCCAGCTCGCTGATCAATAGTCTGCTATCTTCTGTGTTGCCAGTTCTGATAATGGTGATAATTCTTGTTATGATCAGCTATGGTCGTGGAGAGAGGCCGAAATTGCAGTGGCGCAAGCGTCCAGCTTCCCGCCGACTTCGTCGTCAAACCAAACGCTAATGGCCAAGTATGAGCTTGGTGGCTTCGATTAGTCCCCAGATTGCCAGGCCAATAAACGCTACACTGCCAATGAGTGAGATATATCGGTTTTTGACAATCGCAATGGTGTGACGTGGCGATACATAGAGGCAAATATTTAGTATCATATGGCCGACAAAAACACCAATGGCAAAGCCAAAAACATTTACTACATTAAAAAGTGGCACGTATCCGGCAAAGTCATCCAGTCCCAAGATAAATGGCACACTAAAGGCGGCTAGTAGCAACGGCCAGAAGCCGCGCTTTGGCTTAGTTGACGCGCTACTACTGGGGATGACTCGGCTAATGAGGGGAGCAAATAGACGATTGATTTGATGTAAGATTTGCTCAAGTTGGCGTGCAAATTTGTCTAAGCTGTCAGAACCATGTTGGCTGGTGACATGCTCCAAACCTTCTTCAGATAATTTGAACAAGACCAGTGAAGCGATAAGTATCATGATAGCAAGCAAGAAATGTATATCCTTAAAAAAGATCCATAGAGCCAAGACAATCATCGTACCTGCTGCATTGCCAACGGCCGTACCGAGCTCGATGGCGATTCGGCCAGACAAACTATTGTGTCGACTCATTAATTTACCAATGTAAATTGCAAAATCAATCGAGGTTTTAAGATAAATAGTCATACCTATCAAAATATCAACCGGACGTACTACCAGGCTTATTTTTTCGCTGGTGAAGTGGTTGAGCCAGCTAATCTCCAGCCATAATAAAACTACCAGTAGTCCGCAAATAATTAGAGTCAAACATATTGGTAATAGCTGTTCGCGAGCTAGTTTTTTCATATTTTCTAGTCTAGCAAATTTGAGCTAAAAAAAGCACTTGCAATATAAACGTAAGGGCGTACGATAATAAGTGGAGTTGAAAACGACGATGACAGGAGCAGAACATGCGACTAGTCATATGCTCGCAGGTAGTTGAGGAGGTACCCCAGGAGGCACCCCAGCCGGTTTGCGAGGAAAAAGTCTTCGTCGCCAGCCGCGATGAGGCATATCAGCGCCACTTGGCACTAGTCTTCGAAAAAGGCTACGATGGTGGCCATGTCGAGAGCAATGTCGGCGCGAGCTATCACATCAAGGTCTATCGAAGCCCCGAGCCGGGATCTCCCTTTGTACTGATAGTCGCCGCAGCCTGACGAAGCCGACTCTACCACACCGATCTTTCTTTAGCTAATCTTCAAAAACGAAGACAAAAATAAAAAGAAGGATCTCTCATGTGCCCTGATTGAAATGTAGCCTAAAAAGCTCACAATCAATCGGGGCACAGCCCGTTTAAAGCAAGAGTTTGAATTTTAGGATATATTTTTTTAGAATCTAATGACATGAAGACCATTAAAGAGCAAATCGTATTACTGTATTACAAATTTGTTGATGTGCCCGATCCTGATACCGAGGTGAAGATTCAGCGCGCCCTGATGAATGGGCTTGGCATTAAGGGGCGGATATTAATCGGCACCGAAGGGATTAATGGCACGCTCGCTGGGAGTTATGATGCTGTTGAAACTTACATTAGCTATATGAATTCGCACCCACTTTTTGGCGGGATTGTTTTTAAGCGGTCAACTGCCCAGTTGCCACCATTTAAAAAGCTCATAGTCAAAACTCGACCCGAAATCGTGACTCTGGGTTGCAATGTGAATATGAATAAAAGAGGTCGCTATATAACCCCAGAAGAGCTCCACCGACTTTACCAGGATAAAGAAGATTTTGTCATTATCGATATGCGCAATAATTACGAATATGCCGTTGGTCGCTTTGTTCGTGCAATTCAGCCAGATACAAAAGTTTTTAAAGAGTTGCCTGATAAGGTGAAAAGCTTGAGCCGTTATCGCGATCGCAAGGTGATAACATATTGCACTGGCGGTATTCGTTGCGAGAAGGCGAGTGCGCTTTTGGTCCAGGCGGATTTTTCTAATGTCTATCAGCTCGAAGGTGGTATTGTGAAATATCTTGAGCTCTACCCGGATGGTTATTTTGAGGGTAAGAATTTTGTTTTTGATGAACGGATGGTGACAAATACCGACACGCCAAGTGGACGCAAAATACTCGCTCATTGTATCCATTGTGGTCAGCCAAGCGATCGATATATCGACTGTATCCAGCCCGATTGCCACCAGCTTTTTATTTGTTGCCAATCTTGTGAACAGGCCAAGAGCGGACTATGCTTAGCTAGTTTGTCTGTCTAGTGGCTATTGCTTCAGCTTTTCTTGTTATAAAAAAATATGCTGACTCCTCGCGATTGATGCGAGAAACCAGCACTTTTGGTTTTTCTAGGGAACTAACGGTCGGGCGCGGATTCCCGCGCTGCTCGGACCTACGCCCGACCATTAGTTCGGTCTATCGGACCCGCTGGAGGGGTGGCAGATCTGCTACCACCTGACGGCGAGTATTGATTGGTTTGAGAATAGTTGGGGCAGCTATTTGGCCACTGATACGCCGCACCCGACGCTCATTTGTGACACTGCACCAAGCCCTAAGAACCAAGTAGATCGATGGAAGGCCGATGAGGACCGCATTGCGTAGCAATTTTACCACCTCTCCTCATGTCAGCTTGCGTGCTAAAATTCCTGCAGAACTATTCTTTCCTTCCCTTCGAAGACAAACCTAGACTCCACCCTAGATTGTATTCCCAATATTTGAATAATGCAATTACCGCTTATGTTTAATAGGTGATAACTGGTGTTATGTTCAGATAGTTATGAACATGATTTGGAGCTACTGTATTTTTGAATCATTGCAATAATATTATTATGGTCTTTATAGTTAACGATTTGCCATGCTCGATGATAGTCATTGAACTTAGCAGATATTTTTTGGTCTATTCCTAGGGAAATAGTGTCGTTAGTATTTAAATAAATTGCTTTATGTATGGCATGGACGAAAATATGAGCAATTGTTCTATTATTATCATTTGGATATTCTTTGCTGATCTCAGTCCAGATGGGGGAAAAAAATAGATTATATTTCTTCTGCGATAGGTTGATATGAATAAGTTCATGCACAAGTACATTTAATGCACGATTAATTTTTGTGTAGTAACCAATTGAAAGGGGATTAGAGAAGCTCGAAGGACAGCCTATGATATAGGCCTTTATTTCTGACATCTCCCAAGGGATGCCACTAAATTTGGCAATTAGACTGAAATAATCCTTACTCGCTTGAGGCCATGTATTCTTTAGGCTGTGCGTATAGTTGATCAATGTATCATCATCCGGATAGCCGGAAGGGTATTGCATCCAGCGTTTAATATTGGAGTTATATACTTCAGAGAATTGAAATTGTAGTTTAGGTATAGTTTTCATAGCATAATAAATATTTAGAATTACTTTGCTGGCCAGAAATATATCTGGCCAGCAAAGCGTTGAGTTAGCAATTTAGCTCGGGTAGCACTTCACTACCGCGTAGGACCGCACAAACATGGACCGCCAAAGCATTCTGAGGGTGAATTACATTCCGTGCATGCACTTGAGGGGGTGGAACCACTACTAACACTCATTTTTGAGTATTTACTTGACGACGCCACCAGATGTCTTCTGGAGCCTCTTCACCGAATACTTCAAAATAGGTATCGAGCATCGTATCACCGGCTTTTTGCAGCTCAGCCTGTCCATTTTCACCTATCATCCCTAGATAGGGGCAATGTTCCAGGAGGAAGCCGAATATTCTGCACTGGTCATCGCGATACTTGCGAGTATCTAGGATGTGGTAATGCCAAAAAGTGTCGACCTCCAATGATGGAGCCATCGAACGCTCTGGAAACATAAAGTTAAGTATTAGTAAACGACGATATTCTATTTCAACAGAAATCGCCTTTTCCTCATTCCACATCGGACCATCTTTGCTCTGGCAAAGCTTAAATCTGATCATATCGAGATTTAGCTGTTCAATTGTTTGCACTGCTTCGGCGTATGACAGCTTACGTCGATTAAATGACATTTCACCTTGATTCCAGGCTTGCACAAAAGAGCCATCAGGTACAGTGATAATGTCACATGTACATTCTCTTGAGCAATTTTGCCCACCCTGATCGCAGTTGATCGCTGTATTCATCTTTTTCACCTTGTTCACAGATTAGAGCCAGATTTCGGATGTCTCTAGACTAATACCCTGATCTTCTTGTGGCGAAGGAATTGGTTCAGCGGGCTTTTTTATCTTCTGCACTATACTATCCTTTACTCAACGTACACTATCTATGTTAGATAGATAATAAGAATATAATCCCCAGTAATATAATTGTCAAGTATTTTTGACAAAAAAAGTAAAAAAATTTTTTTCCACCATATAATATATATATTTTTAGTAAAAAATAAATAACATAAAATATATATAATAAAAAAAACGGGTTCATTTGTTGAACCCGTGTTGGCGTACATGGAGAAATTGCTTGAGCTGTACGCGACTCAATATTGGTGAGGGCGACTGGTGCCAAGAATATTTCGTCCTGTTGTTTCGTTCAGGATGGCTACTGCTGGAGTGACAACTGATAGGACAAATTTATTGGCGTCCCGGTCTCCATCGGTTGGAGATATGAAGTGAGTGTAGCAGTACTAGTACAGACCGTCAGGAGTAATAGTAACACTTAGGTAATCTGCCACCGATAGCTCAAGACAGCAGAACTTTACCCACTTGTCTTTGATAGACTCATTCTGGACTGCTGCGATGCTATCACCTTTCAATCCCCGAGATGGTAACCGGCAACTTTATATGTCGCCACCCATGATGATACTTTTCATCTAGCACCTCATGGTCGAGGAACATCTTATCACTAGGTGTGGTAAGATGGCCAAATAATAGTCTTTTTATCAAATAATGTCAATAAGAGTTGGCATTTATTATTGCTGTTGCCACAACATATCAAATAGCTGGTGCATTAGACTGGCGATGTCTGGGTGCTCGATCAGAATACCGACTGGTTCATTTTCC